>DATATI010000088.1 GCA_036268875.1 Polyangia bacterium
CGATTGCTGGAGCTGCTCGACACGGACGCCGAGAATGCCCGGACGCTGCTCGCGAAACACATGCCGCCTCTGGTGCTGACTGCCGAGGGACGTTCGTATCGGCTTTCAGGCGGGTTCGACCTCTCACTCATGCTCGACGAGGAGGGCAGGGCGCAGCCCGCCGATCAGCGGGACCGGCCGGGCACCGAGTCTATGATAAGTCGAGTAGGCGGGACAGGGATTGAACCTGCGACCCGGGCCGTGTAAAGACCCCGCTCTACCACTGAGCTACCCGCCTTCAGGGCGGGCGCAGTCTAGCTGATCCGACGCGAGTTAGAACCGAAAGCCGAGGCCGCCGGGAATGGCGAACGACAGGGTCTCGGCGTCGCGGTCGGCGCCGTAGTTGGCGATGCCGTCGACGATGCCGACCACGACCGTCGTGACGAAGACGCCCACGGATACGTAATTCAGCGTCTTGAAGGTTCGGGCGTCGGCGGCGTGATCGCCGAAGGTGTCGTCCGGCTGTTGCCAGGCGCGCAGCTGGGCGTAAGTCGCGATCGACGCGCCCAGCGACAGCACCTCGACGGCGCCGATGACCAAGCCGCGGGCGGCCTGGCCGTTTTGGAATTGACCGACCGGCGGCAGAAAATTCCAGATGAAGTGCTTGCCCGGTCGGGTCTGGGCGGCCTGGCGGATCTCGTCGGCGTGGCGGGCGCGCACGCCTTCAAAGAAGGCCACCACGTCCGGGCGGGTGGTGGTGGGATCCAGCCGGATGTTCGGTTTCAGGCGCAGCAGATCGAAAAACGCGGTCTCGGCGCCTTCTTGTCGTCCGGTCAGGTAGAGCCCGACGCCGAGATAGCGCAAGGCCTGGGCGCGCTGGGCGGGTGTCGGGCGCACGCGCCCCTCGGCGACGGCGCGCGCGTCGTCGGCCACCATCTCCATGTCGCCGTACTCATAAGCGGCGCGTGCCTTCTCCAGCGCTTCGGCGGCGGTGGCGGGCGGCGTGGCTGTTTCCCCGGCGGCGCGGGCGGCGGAGATCCATGCGGCGTGCAGCGACAGCGCCATCAGCGCGGCGATCACCAGCGACGACCAGCGACGGGAGCGACACACCCGAGACGACGACGGCAGGCTCACGACCACCCACGATCACCCGCCGCCTGCGTTTCGGCAATACCTGTTCGGCCGCCGCGCCGGCTATTGCGGCCGCGCCAGCACCGGCATGCCGTCCGGGGCCGGCACCACCACCAGGTTGGGCCGCGTGCCGGGCAACAGTTCGTACGTGCCGGCCAGATGTTTGGCGCCGCCGGGCATGGTGCAAAAGATCTGGTGCGTGCCGGGGGCGATGTGATCGTAGATGGGGCGAATCTTGGCCGGCTGCTGATCGACCGACGGCGAGCAAAAACCTTCCGACGCGCGAATCACCAGGCTGGCGTTGGCCAGGCCGCTGTTGACCGGCGGAGGGACGACGGTCTCCGGTGGTGGCTCGGTCGGCGCGGCATTCGTCGTCGGCGCGGCGTTTGCCGTCGACCCATTTTCTGTCGCGGCCAGCGGCGCCACCGGCGCCACCGGTTGCTCCTCGGCCGATGCTCGCGCCACTCGTGCGGCGGGGTTGCGCGCGCCGGCCGGCCGCCGGGTGCCGGATCTTTTGCTGGGTTTCTCAGGGGCCTCCGTCGCGGCGACCGCCATCGTCGCTTTCGCGACCGGCGCTTCTGTTGCTGGCGCGGGAACAATCGGAGCCGTCGGCACCGCCATCACCGTCGCAGGCGTCGTCGGTACGGTGGTGGCCCGGCGCGCCGTGATCAGCTTCGCGGCGGCCGCGCCGCCCCCGGCCAGCAGCACCAGCGCCGCCGCCACCTTGCCGACGGTGCTCCAGCGCCGACGCGCGCTGATGCGCCCGAGCAGGGCCTCGGCGCCGCTGTGTCCCGGCTGATACGCGAAGGTGCGGTTCACCTCGGCCAGCGCCCGCGTCAGATCGCCGCGGCGGATACAGAGGCGCGCGTTCTCGTAGGCCTGGGCGGCGACCCGGGTCTTCAAGGCGGCGGTGAAGGCGTTGCGATCATCGAAGAACATTCGCAACGGATCACCGTCGGTGTCGCCGTCATCGCCGCCGCGCGCCCCTTGAAACACTGTCCGCAGCGCCGCGTGTACGGCGCTGGCGTCGGGGTAGCGGCCTTCGGGAGCGCGCTTCAGACAGCGCATGATCACCGCCTCCAGCGCCGGCCCGACGTGCGGGGCGATCTGGCTTGGGCGCGGAATCTCGCCCGACAAAATCGACGCGATCACGGTCAGCGGATCCTTGCCCGGAAACGGCGGCCGTCCCGTCACCAGGTGATAGAGAAGCGCGCCCAAAGAAAAGACATCGCTGGGCTTGCCCACGTCGTGGCCGCGCGCCTGCTCGGGCGACATGTATGCCGGCGATCCCAAGATCGATCCGGTGGCCGTCATGGTGTCGTCCTCGACGATGCGGGCCACGCCGAAATCGGTCAGCAGCACGCGCACCGCCGAGCCCGAGCGACAGTCGATCATCACGTTGTCGGGTTTGACATCGCGGTGAATGATCCCGTGCCCGTGCGCCGCGCCCAAGGCGCTGGCCAGGCGCACGCCGATCGCCGTCGCTACTTCGGGCAACAGGCGACCGCCGCAGTCGTTCATCAGTTGTCGCAGGGTGGGGCCCTGGATGATCTCGGTGACGATGTACCCGGGCTCGCCGTCGCCGCCGGGGGCAAAGTCGAAGATGTCGACGATGCTGTCGTGCTTGATGGCGGCCACCGCCTGGGCTTCACGACGAAACCGTTTCTCGATGTCGCCGCGCCCGGTGAAGGTTCCGTGCATCACCTTGACTGCGACGTCGCGGCCGAGCTGCGGATCAAAGGCGCGGTAGACGGTGGCCATCCCGCCACGCCCGAGCTCGGCGGTGATGCGGTAACGGCCCAGCGTCTTGCCGATCAGCCCGACCCGGCCGCTGTTGTCGTCGCGCGCGTCGCCCACAGTCCAGGGTTCACATTAACCCGGTATGGGACTTTTGCACGGCGGACAGCGCTTGCGGTGTGAGAGGCCGAGCGTCAAACCCCTCACACCGCTGTCTACTGCGTTCGCCTCGCCGCTACCCCCTGCGATCCGTCCCGTCCCCACTCCCGACCCACCCGCCTCACCCACCCCAACCTGACGACTCACCCTGCCGATTCACCTACCCCTCACGCCCTCCCCGACCTTGCGAACGCCATCACTATGCGACAGATCGTGTTTCGGTTCGCTTTCGAAAGAGATAA
Organism: Polyangia bacterium; assembly: GCA_036268875.1. Classification (GTDB taxonomy): domain Bacteria; phylum Myxococcota_A; class Polyangia; order Fen-1088; family Fen-1088; genus DATKEU01. Next base: position 3,249 of record DATATI010000088.1, read on the forward strand.
TTGTGTGTAACTTTACCGCTCGCCCCGCGGTTGAACGCCGGACGAGCATGGAAGTCATCGAGATTGTTAGAACAAACACTGCAGAAGGCACCCTACAAAGTCACTCGTTCGCGGCTTTCCAACGGCCTGCGGCTGGTCACGGTCGAGACGCCGCACCTGCACACAGCGGTGGCATCGTTGTATGTGCGGGCGGGTTCGCGGTACGAGACCCCTACAACAAATGGTCTCTCGCATTTTGTTGAGCACATGCTGTTTCGGGGCTCGGCCGGCTTCCCCGACTCGTTCACCCTGAACCAGGCCATCGAAGACCTGGGCGGCACGCTGTACGCGGAGACCGGTCGCGACTACTCGCTTTATCAGGTGCCGCTGCACCCGCGGCACCTGCCACGCGGGTTGGAGATCCTGGGCGATCTCTTCAGCACGCCGGCGTTTCGCGACATCGATCTGGAACGTCAGATCATCGAGGAAGAGATCCTGGAGGATCTCGACGAGGACGGGCGCAACGTGAACCTCGATGATCTCTCGCGGGCGGCGGCCTGGGGCGGCCATCCGCTGGGGTTCACCATCACCGGTTCCCTGCGCAACGTGCGCCGCTTCAAGGTGGAAGACGTGCGCGCGCACTTCAAGCAGTTCTACGGTGCGTCCAACATGGTCCTGTGCGTCGCCGGTCCGGTGCGCCCGCGCGCGGTGGACGCTGTCGTGCGTGCCGCTTTCGCGCGCGTGCCGCGGGGCCAGCGCCGTCGCGCGGTGGCGCCGCACCCGTCGCTGCGCGGGCCGCATTTTCGTTCCATCCACAACGAATCGGCGCAGACGCAGGTGCACATCCTGTTTCACGCTCTGCCCGAACGCGATCCCGGCTATCAGGCGCTGCGGGCGTTGATGCGGGTGCTGGACGACGGCATGTCCACGCGGCTGCACTATCAGATCTGCGATCAGAAGGGCCTGGCGTATTCGGCGTCGGCGGGCCTTTATTCTTTTCACGACGCCGCCCTGCTGGAGATCGACGCCGCCTGCGCCCACGCCAAGCTGCCGGCGCTGATCAGCGAAGCGCTGTCGATCCTGGCCCGCTTTCGCAGCGAGCTGGTCTCGCCGCAGGAGCTGGACAAGGCCAAGCGCCGCTTTGTCGGCGATCTGGAGGCCTGTTACGACGATCTCGACAGCCTCTGCGGATGGTTCGGTGGAACAGAGCTGTTCTATCGGCCCCGCTCGCAAGAGGAGCGGGCGCGCGAGGTCGAGCGCATCCGGCCCGAGCACATCCAGCGCGTGGCGCGCCGGGTGATCACGCGCGAACGGTTGAACGTCGTCGTGGTGGGCGCGCTGCCGCGCACGGTGGCGCGCAAGGTGACGGCGGTGGTGAAAGGGTTTCGCTAGCGCCTGAGCCAGGGCCTAGCTCAGCGAGCTAGGCGCGTTTCTTTTTACCGGCGGCCTTGGCCTTGGGCGCGGCGGCGGGCGCGGCCGACACCTCGATGTTGAAGGACAGGATCTCCTTCACCGGCTTGCAGGCGCTTTCCTGGCACATCACGAAGCGGGCCTCGGCGGTCAGGATCTTGGTGCCGACGTCGATGGCCTCGAAGGGGATCTCGAAGCGGGCGGCTTCTTGCGTGCTTTCGGCCAGGTCCGCCCGCAGAAGCTTCGTCTTGGTCAGCGTCAGGCCGGCGGGCGCCACCAGCGAGATGCTGATCGGCGCTTCGCCGTTGACGTGCCAGCCGTTGCGGGCGGCGATGGTCAGCGACGCGATCGACTTGGCGCCGACGGCGACTTTGGGTTCGGTCTTCTTCAGCTCGTAGGTGGGCCCTTCGGCGCGGGCGGGCGCAGCCAAGCCAAGCGCGAAGGGAACGAACAAGATGGCAAAAGAAAGCAAGCGCAGGGGCGGGCGGCAGGACATCCAGAAACCTCCGTCTTCGAAGACTAGGGGTCAACCGCCACGGGCGCTAGCGATGTCTGGCGCGACGATCGCCGCCGATGAAAAATTTGACCAGGCTGGTAGGCGGATGTAGGTGTGGAGGACGATGGTGACAAAGCGCTTTTGGGGACCTGCCAATGAGGACCGGCGATCGCGACAAAGGTTGCCGGCGGATTTCTACGGCGTCGAGCTGGTCGACGGGGCCAGATACCTGCGCAAAATTTCGAACGTCTCCGACGGCGGGATGATGTTCGAGGATCGGTTGGGCGTCGGCCGCCCCGGCGAATTGGTCGAATTCGAGCTTCCCCACCGGGTCAGCGACGAGGTGGTGCACGTCCTCGGCGAGGTGGTCCGCGTGACCAAGGCAGGCCAGGTGGCGGTGCGCATCGATTCGACCCTGCCGGTCGACGTGGACCGTTTGGGTGGCTCGATCGATCTTTAGTGTAATCTTCTGCGCATGGCTCTTATCGACAAGCCGGAGCGGGCCCGCCAGCTGGCGCGCGCCATCGCCTCCGACCTGACGCTGTACCACGAAGCGAAAATCCTGCAGGGGATCGAACGCGACACCTTGTTCGATGTCATGCGCGACGAGATCGAAGAAGGGCGCACGCTGTACAAAAGCCGGGTCACGCCGGAGATCTACCAGTTGAACCTTTACGACCGCGCGCTGGTGGACGTCATGCTGAAGTCCAAGGCGCACATCAAGTCGCGCATCTGGTAGCCGCCACGCGCCGGTTCGTCGTCGGCCCGGACGCCGCCGGGCAGCGGCTGGATGTTTTCCTGGCCGCGCAGGTGCCGGAGGTGTCGCGCACCCAGCTTGGGCGGCACGTCGGGCAAGGCGCGGTCACCGTCGGGGGTGCGGTCGCCGTGTCGCCGTCGCGCAAGCTGCGCGCTGGCGACGAAGTGGTCTGGTCGCCGCCAGCGGTGCAGAAGACCGAGATCGCCGCCGAAGAAATCCCGCTGACGGTGATCTACGAAGATCGCTGGCTGGTGGTGATCGACAAGCCGCCGGGATTGGTGGTGCACCCGGCGCCCGGCCACGAGGACGGCACATTGGTCAACGCGCTTTTGGCCCACTGCCAGGACCTGCGCGGCATCGGCGGCGAGCTGCGGCCGGGGATCGTCCACCGCATCGACAAGGACACCTCGGGCTTGCTGGTGGTGGCGAAGGACGACGCCACCATGGGCGCGCTGGGCGCGGCGTTCAAGGCCCACGACATCACCCGCGTCTACGAAGCGCTGGCGGTCGGCAAGCCGCCGGCGCCGAGCGGTCGCATCGATACGCTGCACGGGCGCGACCCGCACGATCGGAAGAAATTCTCCACCCGGGTGAAGACCGGCCGGCGCGCCATCACCAACTGGCGCGTGCTGGAACGGCTGGGCGGCGCGGCTCGGCTGGAAGCGCAGCTGGAAACCGGACGCACGCACCAGGTGCGGCTGCACCTGGCGGCGCTGGGCTGTCCGCTGCTGGGCGACGCGGTCTACGGCAAGCCGCCCAAGGAGCCGGCGCTGCGCGAGATCGGGCGGACCCTGGGCCGCCAGGCGCTGCACGCGCGTGTGCTGGGCTTTCGTCATCCCGGCACCGGCGAGACGTTGCGGTTCGAGGCGGCGCCCCCGGCTGATTTTCAGCAGGCGCTGGCGGCGCTGCGCGCGGCGGTCGCGGTAAAATAAGTACGCTGATGCGCGAAGAGCCGTTCATTGAAGGCGAGCTGGTGGTGCCGCTTCTGCGGTCGGCGGTGATGCCGCCGGGCTTTCGCCACGGCTTTTCCCTGCGTGGCGGCGGCGTCAGCGCGGGCGCCTTCGCCAGCATGAACCTGGGTGGCAAGTGGGGCGACGCGCGCGAAAATGTAGTCGAGAATCGCCGTCGCCTGCGCCGCGCCGCCGGCCACGACGTCATGTACGCGGCCACGCAGGTGCACGGCGCGGCGGTGTCCCGCGTGCGCGCCGGCGACGACGAAGCGGCGATCGGCAGGCTCAGCGCCGACGGTCTTTGCACCGACGTTCCAGGCGCGGTGGTCTCGATCTTCGTCGCCGATTGCATCCCGGTGCTGATGGCCGACGCCCGCACCGGCGCGGTGGCCGCGGTTCACGCCGGCTGGCGCGGCACGGTGGCGGGCGTGGTCGCGGCGGCGGTGCGCCAGTTGGCCGACGCGTTCGGCACGCGACCGGCGGAGCTGCGCGTGGCCTTGGGCCCGGCCATCGGCGTGTGCTGCTTCGAAGTTGGCGATGACGTCGTGCACGCCGTGACCGCCGCGATCCCCGGCGCCGACGATGCGGGAGCCATCCGGCGCCGCGGCGGTGGCGCGAAGGCGCACGTCGATCTGAAGTTGCTCAATCGACTGCTGCTGGAGCGGGCCGGCGTGCCGGCGGCGAACATCGACGCCGGGCCGGAATGCACCGCCTGCGATCGGACGCGGTTTTTTTCTTACCGGCGCGATGCCGGCCACACCGGACAGATGGCGGGGTTCATCGTCACGCGCGGGCCTTAGCCGCCGTCGCAGTTGTCGCGGCGCCGTTGCTTGAAGGGGCCGTGAGCGGCTGATACGTTAGGCACGCCGTGGGCGCCACCACTTTACGCTGCTACACCTTCCTGGATTCGTTGCAGCCGCAGTTGGCCAGCTTCATGGGCAAGACGGCGCGCGGGTTTCTGCCGGTGCCGGGCCAGGCGTCGCTGTTCGTCGAGATCGCCCCTGGCATCGCCATCAACCGCGTCACCGACATCGCGCTGAAAGCCACCCGCGTGGTGCCGGCGTTGCAGATCGTCGAGCGCGCGTATGGTCTGCTGGAGGTGCACGCCGACGATCAAGGCGACGTGCGCAACGCCGGGGCGGCGATCCTGTCTCACCTGGAAACGCGCGAAGAGGATCGCCTGAAGCCGCAGGTGGTGACGAACCAGATCATCCGATCGATCGAGGCGCACCAGGCCCAGATCATCAACCGCAACTCGCAGGGCATGATGATCTTGCCCGGGCAGTCACTGTTCATTCTGGAGACCGAGCCGGCCGGCTATGTGGCCTTCGCCGCCAACGAAGCAGAGAAGGCGGCGCATATTTTTTTGGTGCAGGTCCAGCCTTACGGCGCCTTCGGGCGGCTGTGGCTGTCGGGACCAGAGGCGGAGATCGACGCCGCGGCGAAGGCGGCCATCGCCGCCATCGAAGGATTGCCCGGACGCAGCGGCGAGAAGTTCGTGGATAAATAGACAGGAGAGCCCATGGCAGACGCGCTTGGAATGATCGAAACCAAAGGATTCGTGGCGATGGTCGAGGCGGCGGACGCCATGGTGAAGGCGGCCAAGGTCGAACTGGTCGGCTATGAAAAAATCGGCGGCGGTTTCGTCACCGCCATCGTCCGGGGCGACGTCGCCGCGGTGAAGGCGGCCACCGAAGCCGGCCAGCGCGCCGCCGAACGCATCGGCGAGATGGTCGCCGTCCACATCATCCCGCGGCCCCACGTCAACGTGGACATCGTGCTGCCGCTCGGACGAACCAATTCGAAGGGCGAGTAGGCACGTCCGCCGACCTGCAAAGCCGGCGATCGGTTGTCGAGATGACCATTCCCAAGCGGCCGCTCATTCTGGCCGGCGTGATTCTGCTGATGGCGGCGATCGCGGCGTTGGTGGCGCGGCCGCGGGCGGAGGCGCCGGCGGCCGTGCCGTACGCCGGCCTGCACGGCGCCTCGCTGGTCAAGGCAGCCGGTCTCATCGCCTATCGCCAGCGCGGCGACGAGGTGCAGGCGCTGGAGCCAGGCAATGGGTTGCGCGCCGGCGATCGCCTGTTGTTGAAGGTGCGCACCGATCAGCCGCGCTATCTGGAGGTTCGCCGTCGCGGCGGTGGGCAAGCCGAGCAAATAATTTTCCCCGCGGGCGCGGAAGCGGCGCCGGTGCGCGGTGGTGAAATGCTGCCGGCGGTGACCATGGGTGACGGGCCGGCGCGGCTGATCATCGTCGCATACTTCGCCGACCACGCCTTTCCGGTCGGGCGCGCGCCGGGGCCGGATCTGCTTCCGGTGCTGATCGAGGTACCGAAAGAACCTTAGCCGTCACAGGCGTTGCAAGATCGTCGCGACGAATCCGGGGCGCAGGTAGAACCCGCATTTGCCGACGCGGGTGGGGCGGCCGGCGGGGTCGTAGCCGTCGCGCACATCGGCGGCGTTTTTTCCTTTTGGTCGCACTTGCAGGGCCGCGCCCAGGTGGCCGGTGATTTCCTCGACGCGGCCGCGGCGAAAGTATTCGCGCACGAACAAGGTGAAGTCGTCGCGCAAGGTGCGTTCTTCGCTGGCGCTCGGCGACCACAGGCCGGCGGCTGAAACCCGGCGTTCGCCCACCGACGCGCTTCCCGGCGGCACCTCCAAAGCGACGAACAGGACACGCGCCAATTTCTCGCGCACATAGCTTGATTCCCACGATTCGGCGGCGATGGCGATGGGATCGATCTGGCAGACGGCGGTCGACTCCAGCGGAACCAGGTCGGCGTCGACGGGGACGGTCTTGAGCTCGATCCCCAGGGTGGCGAAATCGGGGCCGCGCGTACCGCCGGTTTCCACGCCCAGTTCGTGTTCGATGATCTGCCCGGACCAACCTTTGGTGCGCACACCACCGACGGGGACCGGCAGCCCCAGTTGATCGGCCAGATCCGACAGCTCGACGCCGACCAGCGCGCGGGCGTGGGCCAATAGAGCCGCCAGCTCATCGCCTGCTGTCTCGAACCGCCGCATTGGTTTAGTATTTTGCCGCGTGGAAGAGGCGCGGATCCAGGAGATCGTCGATCGGGTGGTGGCGCGCATCGGCCAGATGCCCGAGACCCCGATGGAAGCGGTCAGAAATCCGCCGCCCGGTTACGTCGCCAGCGCCGCGCCGCCGCCTGCCCGCCGCCGCGACGTCGACGTCCCGCGCGGCCGGCGCGGCGTCTTCCCCGACGTCGAAGCCGCGGTGCGCGCCGCTCGCCGTGCTTTCGAGCAGAACGAAGCCTCGACGCTGGAGGCGCGCCATCGCTGGGTGGCGGCCATGCGCGAGGTCGCCGGCCAGCACGTCGGCGATCTGGCCCGGTACGCCGTCCTTGAGACCGGATACGGCCGCGCCGACGACAAGGTGAAAAAGAATCGGCTGTGCATTCGGAAGACGCCGGGGCCCGAATGGCTGAGGCCGCAGGCGTACTCCGGCGACGACGGGCTGACGGTGGTGGAACGGGCCAGCTACGGCGTCATCGGCTCGATCACGCCGACCACCAATCCCACCGAGACCGTGATCAACAACGGCATCGGGATGATCTCCGGCGGCAACGCGGTGGTGTTCAACGTGCACCCGTACGCCGCCAAGGTCAGCGCCTGGTTCATTCACCTGCTGAACGAAGCCATCGTCGGCGCCGGGGGGCCGGAGAATCTGCTGACCTGCGTGGAACGGCCGACGATTGAAAGCGCCCAGCAGCTGATGCGCCACCCGGGCGTGCGCCTGCTGGTGGTGACCGGCGGACCGGGCGTGGTGAAGGAAGCGATGAACGCCGGCAAGAAGGTCATCGCCGCTGGCCCCGGCAACCCGCCCGCGGTGGTCGACGAGAGCGCCGACCTGGACACCGCCGCCAAGAACATCGTCCTTGGCGCGTCCATCGACAACAACATCATCTGCACGGCGGAAAAAGAGGTCATCGCCGTGGCCGCCATCGCCGATCGCTTGAAAGAGAAGCTCACTGCCAACGCCTGCATTTTCGTCGATGGCAAGCAGCTGGCCGCGCTGGAAAAGCTCGTCCTTCACCAGGGCGACAAAGGCGCCGTGCACCCGAACAAGGATTTCATCGGCAAGAACGCGGCGGTGATCTTGCGGCAGATCGGCGTGCGCGCCGACGACAACCTGCGCCTGGTGATGGCCGAGGTCGACGAGAAGCACCCGTTCGTGCAGCTTGAGATGCTGATGCCGGTGCTGCCCTTGGTGCGCGCGCCCGACGCCGCCGAGGCCATCGCCATGGCCAAGCGGGTCGAGCATGGGTTCGGGCACACCGCGGTGATGTATTCGCGCAACATCGAACACATGCACGCCATGGCCCGCACCATCAACACCTCCATCTTCGTCAAGAACGCCTCGAACCTGGCGGGTCTCGGCGAGGGCGGCGAGGGCCACACGTCGTTCACCATCGCCTCGCCGACCGGCGAGGGGCTGACCACGGTGCTCAACTTCACGCGCGAGCGGCGCTGCACGTTGAAAGACTACTTTCGATTCGTATGAGCGAGGCGCTGGCCTTGATAGAACTGTCGTCGATCGCGCGCGGCTATCAGGTGGCGGACGCCGTGGTGAAAAAAGCGCCGGTGATGTTGCGCGATTGCCGCCCGGTCAGCCCGGGGAAATTCCTGGTCCTGTTCGACGGCGACGTGGCGTCGGTGGACGAAGCATTTCGGCGTGGCGTCGAGGTGGCCGGCGATCGCCTGGTGGACAAACTGTTCTTGCCGCAGGCCCACCCGCTGCTGGGACCGGCGGTGCGCGGGGAAAGCAACGCCGGTGCCGGCGTGGAATCGTACGCGGTGGTCGAGACGCTGTCGGTGGCGGCGGCGCTGCTGGCGGCGGACGCGGCGGCCAAGGCGGCGGCGGTGCGCCTGGTGGAGATGCAGCTTGGGCGCGGGATCGGCGGCAAGGCCTTCTTTGCCTTGTCCGGCCCGCTGGCGGACATCGAAGCGGCGGTGGATGCCGCCATCAGCATCACCGACCGGGCCTTGTTGCTGGGGACCGAGATCATTCCGGCCCCGCACGAAGACTTTGTCGCCAAGTTGCCGTGAAAAAGAGGGCCGAGCGATGATCCGGCGCGACTGGCCGACCGTATATCCGGCATGTCCAACCTGACCATGACCGCCCCGGAGACGTCGTCGGTTCGCTCGCCGCGCTCGGCCGCGTCTGCCCAGACGGCCGCTGCACCGGCCACGCTGGATGATCTGGCGGCGCTGACCGCCACCGAACTGCAGGACATTTACCAGGGTGCCACGACGCCCACCCTCGCCGAGGTGGTCGGCGATCTGCGCGGCCGCATGCTGGCATCTGATCGGCTCGGGCGCGGGCTTTTAGCCCGGGCGCTGCGCGCGTTCGCCGCCTGGCGGTTCTTCCCCTGGCGCGGCAAGAGCTTCCAGGCGCTGGCCGCCGACCACGGCGAGGGCATCAACCGGGTGTTCGGCTTCGGCGCCGGCAAGCCGCGCCAGTGGTTTCGTTTTGAGACAAAAATCGGCCCGTCGCGCGCCGGCGACTTCGACGCCTTTCACCTGAATTACGACAACGCGGGCAATCCTTTCTATATCCGCGCCATCAAGGACGAGATTCGTCGCGTTCGTCCCGGCCTGTACCTGGGCCAGGCGTATCTGCTGACCAAAAAGCGCGCCCGCCTGGTGCTGTACTTCGGGCTGGCCATGCCGGCCGCTCCATTGACGGAGGCGTAGTCACCGCGATGCCCACCGTCACCCGCGACGGCGCGGTCATCGCCTACGAAGTTTCGTCGCCGCCACCGGCGTCCGCACCGACGGTGGTGTTGCTTCACAACATCATGTGTGACCGACGGGTGTTCGCGCACGCCATCGCCATCCTGCGGCCGCGCTTTCGCATTCTGGCCGTCGATTTTCGCGGCCACGGCGACAGCGCGCTGCCGGCGGCGCCATTTTCCATCGGCGATCTGGTGAGCGACGTTCTGGCGGCGATGGATCAGGAAGGCGTGGCGCGCGCGGCGGTGGTCGGTCTGTCGATCGGCGCCACCGTGGCGATGGAGCTGGCCCTGCGCGCACCCGAGCGGGTCGAGCGCCTGGTGTTGATGGGCGCCGACGCCTCGCCCGACGGAGGGCTGACCCGCCTGCGCAACGGACTGTTTTGTCGGCTGGTGATGGTGATCGGGTTGCGCTGGTTCCTGCTCGGCGGCGTCTTGCAGACCCTGTTCGGGAAATGGTTTCGCACCGAAGCCATCGAGCAATATGCGGTCTTTCGTGACCGCATCGCCACGCTGGATCGCCGGGCGGCGCGCGGGGCGATGCGCGCGTGGGCCGGCCGGCGCCCGCTGCTGGCGCCGGTGGGGGCGCTGCGCATGCCGGTGCGGGTGGTGGTCGGCGACCTGGACGTGTCGTGTCCGCTTCCTTGCGGCCAGCGCTTGCAAGCGGCGATCGCCGGCGCCGAGCTGGTGCGCATCCCCTACGCCGGCCACACCATGACCGCCGAACGCCCTGAAGAGACCACCGACGCGATCGCGTCGTTCCTCGGCGTTTAGTCAGTATTTATATAGAGGCGCCGCGATCGGTTGGCTGGCCGCGGCGGCGCGGGCGGTCGGGCCGGTGGATTGTTTCCTGTGCTAGTGTGCGGGAATTGCGGTTGCGGTTGCGCGGGGCGGGCCGGGGCAAGGCTTACCTTTGGAGGCGATCCATGAATTTTCCGCAGCGTGCGCGTTTCTTGGCGGCGATCGTGATGGCGACCGGCGCGGTCGCTTGCTCTAGCAGTCCGTCCAGTTCGGGCTCTGGTTCGGGCGGCGCCGGCGGCAGCAGTTCCGGATCAGGTGGGACGACCGGCTCGGGCGGCGCGCAGACCACCGGCAGCGGCGGCGCCACCGGCAGCGGCGGACAGACGAGCGGCAGCGGTGGCGCCGTCGGAACCGGCGGCGCCACGACCACCGACGGCGGCAGCGACGGCGCGCCGGCCAGCGGCGGCGCCAGCGGCAACGACGCCGGCAGCGACGCCACGAACGCGGCTTGCCCGCACATGTTCTGCGAGGACTTCGAGAGCGACACGGTGGGCATGCCGCCGAACCCGGCGATCTGGCACCAGGACGGGACGCCCACCATCGTCGACGCGATCAAGCCGCACGCGGGTGCCCACGCCTTGCACGTGTTGCCGCACACGGGCGCCTTGTGCACCGACGGCCAGCCATGCACCGCCGCGCGCTTCGCCCGCCTGACCGACGCCTTTCCGCAGGCGCTGCACAAGACCCACTATGGCCGTCTCTTCTTCTACATCAATCAATCACCGACCGATTTGCAGTACTACCACTGGATGGTGATGGAGGTGAACGCCAGCACCTCCTACTCCGGCGGCCTGGCCTTGCGCCAGGGCGGCGAGATGCCGCAGGGCGGACCGCTGACGGCCGGCGTGGCCAAGAACTACATGCTCACGCACATCGACACGCACCACCAGACCGACAATCCCTTCGAGATCGAGAAGGGCCGCGAGACGACGCAGACCCCGCTGATGAACAAGACCTGGTACTGCCTGGAGTGGTTCATCGATGCCCCCAATCAGAAGGCGCGCTACTGGCTGGATGGCTCGCCGCGGGACGGCCTCAACTGGGATGGTCCGCCCGCCGGTCAGCCGCAGTTCACCTTGCCGTCGGAGTTCAAGTCGCTGGCCGTCGGCATGCGCGTCTTCCAGGTCTCGACGCAGAACTTCGAACTGTTCGTCGACGACGTGGCGCTGGATTCAAAGCAAATCGGCTGCAACTAGTCTAAGAAGTAAGCAGTTTGGGTCGCGCCGGACCGTAATCGGAAAAGCCGAAGGCCACGAATTGCGAGCCGCTCATCAGGGTCAGGAAAGCGCGGGTCAGCGGGGGCGCCGAATCCAGCAGCAGCCAGGTGGCGCCGAGCACGGCGATGCCTTCGCCGAGTTCGATGAAGGCGTGCACGCGAAACGGGATCAGCTTCACCGTGCCTTGCGGGTAGTCGGTGAAACGAGTCAGCGCGAAGTGCAGGGCGGCACCGCCGAGCGCGATGATCAGGGCGGCGCCGTGCAAACCCAAGGCAAACGCCCCGGCGATGTAGAGCAGCGATACCAGATCATCCAGCCAGCCGTGCAGGCGCGGACCGATCAGCGGATACAGCATCGCCTGCCGCGTTCGTTGTTCACTCGCGATCCTTGGGGCGGAAATTCTGTGGGCCGAGACCGAATTTCTTGATCCAGCGCCAGACGGCGGCGCGGTGTTTGCCGAGATCGCGTGACACCTCGGCCACGTTGCCGTCGTAACGTTTCAGCAGTTCTTCCAGCTGTCCCGCCGTCGGTGAGGGGCCGTTGGCGCGCCGGCCGGCCACGGTGACCGGCGCGGTGAGGACGCGGGCGATTGGCTCGGGCAGATCGCGCAGGGCGATCACTTTCCCGCCGCCGGCCAGGACGGCGGCGGTGGTGACGATCTTCTCCAGCTCGCGCACGTTCAGCGGCCAGCCGTGCAGGCACAACGCGCGGAACGCCGGCTGATCAAAATGCGTCTCGGGCGTGGCGCGCAGAAAATGGGCGCCCAGGGCGCCCAGATCTTCCACCCGGTTGCGCAGCGGTGGCAGGTGAATAGGCGCAGCGCCCAGGCGGCCGATCATGTCGTCGCGCAGGCCGCCCGGCCCTTTGCCGGTCAGGCCCCCGCCGGTGCGGTTGGTGGCGGCGACGATGCGCACGTCGATGCGACGCGGGCGCGTCGATCCAAGCGGGGTCATCTCGCGGTCCTGCAGAAAACGTAAAAGTTTCGTCTGCGCCTCGGGCGTCATCTCGCCGATCTCGTCGAGAAACAGCGTCCCGCCCTCGGCCTCTTCGATGAGGCCGGGCTTGGCCTGGTGGGCGGTGGAGTGCGCGCCCTGGCGATAACCGAACAGCTCGCTTTCCACCAGCTCGCGCGGGATAGCGGCGCAGTTGATGGCGATGAAGCGGCCCTTGCGCGCACTGGCCCGGTGCACAGCGCGGGCGTAGACCTCCTTGCCGACCCCGGTCTCGCCGACGATCAGCAGCTCGCCGTCGGACGCCGCCAGCCGCCGCAAGCGATCGCAGGCCAGGGCCATGGTCGGCGAGGCAGTGGCCACCGGCCCGAACGGCTGCACCAGATCGTTCTTGATCGCCTCCAGCTCCAGCGCCGACACCACCCGGAACACGCCCACGTGGTTGCCCAGAAAAACCAGGGCGCCGTCGCGCAAGGGAACGTTGCGTTCGATGCGGGCGTTATCCACCCAGGTGCCGTTCTTGCTGCCGAGATCGAACAGATCGAACGCGCCACCGGCCCGTGGAACCAGGCGCGCGTGATGCCCCGAGACCAGGGTGTCATCCAGCAGCGCCACGTTGACCCCGGGCCGGCTGTGATCGGGAGCGCGCCGCCCGATTTCGAGGCCATTGCCGACGATCTGCAGCCGCTTGTTCGCCGGCAGCCCCGGACTCTCCGCGCTGCCCACCATCAGCAGGACCGCGATGTCGCGCCGCTCTTCCGTGGCCAGCGGCGACTTCACCGCCGTCAAGGTCTGGTCGCGGCCGGTCGTCATGCCGCCAGCGTACCACCGTCCGCGCGATCAGAGACGCGCCGACACGCTGATGTACGGAAGCGGAAAGTACGATGTGGTCTGCTGGTTGTTGATGTACGGAACCAACAGCAACCCAGCATCGCTCGACAGGTGCTTCCAGAGCACGCGCAGCGCCGCGCCCGGGGTGATCGCCAGATTGGCCGCGCTGGCGCTGGAATTGGCCACCACCTCCAGCAAAAGCTTGGTGTGCTCGCTCATGCGCTTGATCAAGGACGCGGCGTAATAAAGGTCGACCGACGAGGGCCCGTTCTCGAGGTTCAGGCGGGCCAGCGCGGTGGCGTTCAGGTTCGAATGGCAGCCGCCGTCCAGGCAAGCGGTCAGCGTGGCGCCGAGGTGCGGGGTCAGCGTGGTCTCCGGTCCCTCCGCTTCCGTGCTGGGTGGATTCTTGGGTGGACCGTCGTACGGCTCCTGACCGTGCCGGTAGGTCAGGCCGCCGTCGATCGCCAACCGCAGGCGGGCCGTACGCAGCGCCTGAAATTTCAGGTTCCCCACCACCCGGGTGTACCCGTCGATGGGCGCCACGCCGATCGCCGTCAACTGCAGCCGGTCGACGATGCCGAAGCTGAGGCCGGCGCCGAAGATTTCGTACAGGCTGCCGGTCACCGTGCCGCCCGGCTGGGTCAGCGCGGTGGGCGACAGCAGCGCGTGGTCGGCGCCGGGGTCTTCGCGCTCGGCGGGGGCGGGTGCTGATGGCAAGGTCGGAACAGCGGCGGCTGGCGACGGTGATTGCGTCAGCGTGGTGGTCGCGGTCGCGGTCGTGGTCTCGGGCGCGGCAGGCGCCGCCCACACGACGGCGGGCGAGCTGAGCAACAAAGTGGTGATGAGAACCGACGGTCGATGCATGGCGCCCTCCGGTCGGCGGGAACGTGCGAACAGTCGCCACCGAACGACAGCAAAGGCGAGGCCAATAACGATTGCGGCGCTGCTGGCTGCTTTCTTGTGCGGCCCACGAGCCGCCGCCGCTGCGATCGCGACAGCGCTGTCCGGATCGTGACCGCCGGTCGGCGCCGTTAGGGACAGGTCATGCGGCCGAGCTGCGGCGAGCTCTTCTGCAAGGCCAGGCCGTCGCCCAGCTGACCAGAGCGGTTGCTGCCCCAGCACCAGAGCGATCCGTCGCGCGCGAGCGCGCAGCTGTGGGCGCTCCCCGCCGCCACCTGAACCGCGCCGGTCAGCGCCGCCACCGCCACTGGCGTCGGGCTATCAACCGTGGCGCCGTCGCCCAGCTGGCCTTGATCGTCGGCGCCCCAGCAGAAGACCCGACCGTCAATCAGCGCGGCGCAACTGTGGGCGCCTCCGGCGGCGACGGCGGCCGCGGCTGCCGGCAACGACGAGACCGCGGTGGGCGTCGGCGCGCCGCTGGCCGTGCCGTCACCCAGCTGGCCGCGCTCGCCGTTGCCCCAGCACCAGACTTCTCCACCGCTTTCGGCGACGCAAGTGTGCGCAGCGCCCGCGGCGATCGCCACGGCAGACAGGGGCGCGCCGCTTTTCACCAGCGGCGCGCCGGCCAGCGCGCGCCCGCTGTTGCTGCCGTCACCCAGTTGACCTTGATCGCCCGCGCCCCAGCACAGGACCGCGCCGTCGCTGCGCACGGCGCAGGTGTGGGCGCTGCCGGTGGCGACGGCGGCGACGTCGGTCAGCGGGGCGGCGGGCGGTCCGGCCCCGGCCTCGACCGGCATCGGCGCCGCCCGGTCGGTCCTGGTGCCGTCGCCCAGCTGACCCTGATCGTTGGCGCCCCAGCACAGCAGCGACTTGTCAGCGGCCACCGCGCAGCTGTGGCGATCACCGGCGGCGATGCGCGTGCTGCCCGCGGCCGCGTTGACCACGGTGGGCACGGCATCGTCGATCAAACTGCCCGGTCCGATCTGTCCCGAGCCGCCGCGGCCCCAGCAAAAAATGTCGTTGCCGGCGCGCGCGCAGGAATGATCGGCGCCGCCCGCCACCTGCGTGGCGCCGAGCGGAATCTTCGTCGCCGCCGCCAGCGAGCGATCGAGGGTGGTGTTGTCACCCAGCTGGCCGGCGCGGTTGCGGCCCCAGCAGAAGACCCCGTTGCTGGCGGTGGCCGCGCAGGTGTGCGCGCTGCCGGTGGCGACGTCCACCGCGTCGCCGACGCCGCCGACGCGCACCGGCTGGGAACGAACGATGGTGCCGCCGGTTCCTAGCTGGCCGCTGCGGTTGTCGCCCCAGCACCACACGGTGCCGTCGTGTTTCAGCGCGCAGGTCGAGGTGTCGCCGGCGGCCAGCGCCGCGACGTTGGCGAAGGTGGTGACCGGGACCGGGACAGCCAGGCTGCCGGTGGTGCCTTCGCCCAGTTGCCCGTCATGGTTGTCGCCCCAGCACCAGGCGCTGCCGTTCTTGCGCACGGCGCAGGTGTGGTGCGCGCCGGCGCTGATGTCGATCGGATCGTTCACCACCGCGACGCGTGTCGGCCGCGGCTGCGCCGACGAATCGGCGGCGCCGGTGCCGAGCTGTCCACTGTCGTTGCTGCCCCAGCACCACAGGCCGTCGGCGCGGGTGGCGGCGCAGCTGTGGGTGGCGCCGACGGCGACGGCGACGACGCTGTCCAGACCGACGGCGCGGACGGGCCGCAGCCGGTTGGCGGTAGAACCGTCGCCTGCCTGGCCCTGGGCGTTGCTGCCCCAGCACCACACTGTTTGATCGTCGCGCAAGGCGCAGGCATGTTGGCCGCGGGCGGCCAGCGCGCTCACGCCGGTCAGGGCGAAGACCGTCACCGGTCCGCTTTGTGGCTGGCCGCTGCCGTCGCCCAGCTGGCCGACACTGTTGTCGCCCCAGCAGCGCACGCTGCCGTCGGAGAGCAGGGCGCAGGAAAAATCGCCGCCGGCGGCGACGTCGGCGGCGCCGCTGATGTTCGGCACCAGCGTGGGCGCCAGCGGATTCGCAGCGGCGCTGCCCAGCTGCCCCTGGCTGTTGTCGCCCCAGCAGGCCACCTGTCCGTCGGTGGTGACGGCGCAGGTATGGTGATCGCCGGCGGCGACGGCGCTGCCAAGCGGCAGGTTCATCACCGCCACCGGCACCGAACGCGGGGTCAACGTGCCGTCGCCCAGCTGGGCCCGGTCGTTGTTGCCCCAGCACCAAACGCTGCCGTTGCCGCGCACGGTGCAGGCGTGGGCGGGTCCGCTGCGCAACCGGGCGACGGGGTTTTGCGGGCAGGCGTCGCCCACACATTGATCGGCGCGCGCCGCACCGGCGTGGTGGCGGTAGCGGCGACCGGAGGGGCAGGTGGTGTCGACCAGGCTGCAGCGGCCGCTGGGCTCGCAGAATCCGTTGGTCCCGCAATCGTCGCCGCTGTGACAGATGAAATCGCCCGGGCCGAAACAGCCGGCGAAAAAACCCAGGGTGGTCGCCGTCAGCGCCGCCTTCCGATTCAAAAACGGCCCTCCAGCAGCAGCCAACGGAAGCTGGGCCTCACCGCACCACTGATGGTCGGGGACAGCCGGACCGCGCGCACGTGGTGATAGCGATAAGTTGCCGCTGCGGTCAGGACGGCGCCGGCGGCCAGCGCGCCCACGCCGATGTTTCCGCGTCGTTCGATGGTGGACTGGCGCTGGGCATAGTCGTCATAGATGGTGGCGTCGTTGTGGGCGACGGCGGCGGCGATCAGGAAGCCGGCGCCCACGCCGAGACCGATCACCCCACCGGCCAGCAGCGCGCCACCGACGCTGTCGCGGTACCAAGGCGTCGGCGGTGGCAGCGCCGGAACGGTCGGCAGTGGCGGTGGTGGTGGCGCGGGCGGGGCGGCGGCCATCTGCTGCGCGCAGCGGGCCAATCCGACCTGCGCGGCGTTGACCTGCACGGGCGACGGGTCAGTGGCCAGGAACCGCTGGTACAGGGGCACGGCGCGCTGGCAGTCGCCGGCCAGGCGCTGGGCTTGCGCCTCGGCGAAGAGAAACTCGCGCCTCGGATCCACGGCGTAGCCGGCTTCCAGCTCGGCGAAGGCGGCGCGATAGTCTTTGGCGCCGTAAAAAGCCAGGCCACGATCGTAGTGAACGCGCGCCTCCTCGGACATCGGCGCTGTTTGCGGGGGCGGCGCGGCCGGCGCGGTGCCTTGCGCGTGCGCGCGCCGGGCGCTGCCGATCGTCGCTGCCAACCCGAGGGTCAGGGTCAAGACCAGCAGATACGCGCGCGCCGGCCAACCATCACCACCGCGCCTACGGCGGAACGGGCGAATCCGGATCCCACGCGCCCAGACCGCGGTTGCTGTCGTTGGTCGTCGCGTTCGTCGTCGAGACAGGGGCAGGGCGCGGGCGGCCGACCCGCTTGGGGCGCGTCTGAGCAGGGACCGGCGAGGACGGATGGCCATCCACAGTAAGCGCAGCCCGCACGTCTGTCGAGATGACGGGCGGCGCGGAAGTCGTCGCGGTTGGGACCGCCGGGTGCGCGATCGCCGCCGGTCGCGGGTCGGCGCTGCTCTCCGTCGGGTGATCGTGCGAGGCCAGGCCCAGCACGCTGATCGCCAGCGCCGCGGCCACCAGCAACCCGGCCACCAGGGCCAGCCGCAGCCCGCGCGGACGACCGTCGGCGATTTGGCGTGCTGGTTTTTCCGTCGCCGGCGCTTGCAGATCGGTCGCCGTCGGCACCAGCGCGGCGCCCGACGGGCGCGCCGGATCGCTGCCGGCGACGCGCAGGTGCTGGCCCAGCGTCTGTCCGGCCCGTTGCGCCGCCTCCCAGGCGGCCATGCGCTCGGCGAACAACCGGCGCAGGTAATCGCCCAGCGCCACCGACGACGGCGCCAGGTTTTGCTCGCGGGCGAAGGCCTCCAGATCCAGTTGCAGCGCTTGCGCCGTCGGGTAACGGTCCTCGGGGGCGCGGGCCAGGGCGCGCAGCGCGATGCGGGCCAGGGCGGGCGGGTAGGGCGTGCCGGCGCGCGCGGGCGGCGGCGCCGGGTCGTTCACGATGTGTGTAAGAATTTCGTAATCACTGTCGCCCCGGAACGGCGGCGCGCCGGTGGTCAGTTCATAAAGCAAGGTGCCCAGGGCGAACACGTCGCTGCGGCGGTCGACCGGCTGGCTTCGGCACTGCTCGGGCGACATGTACGCGAATTTGCCCTTCAGCGCGCCGGCCTGGGTTTGCGTGCGCTGCGATGACCACTTGGCGATGCCAAAGTCGGCCACCTTCACCCCGCCGTCATAGGTGACCAGGACGTTCGACGGCGAGACGTCGCGGTGGACGATCTGCAACGGCTGCCCGTCGGCGCCGCGTCTTTCGTGCGCGTAGTGCAGGCCGGCCGCCGCCGCCGCGATGATCGCCACGGCGTGCACGTCGGGCAGGGCGCCGTTGCCGCTGTCGCTGCTGCCGTTGTCGCCGACGCTGCCGCGCGCGCGCGCGGCCTGGGCCAGCAAGATCTCGCGCAGGTTGGCGCCGTGGACGTACTCCATGGTGAAAAACGGGGTCTCGCCCTGCGTGCCGATGTCGTAGACCTGGGTGATGTGCGGGTGGTCCAGCGTCGCCGACAGCCGCGCCTCGTCCAGGAACATGCGCAGAAGTTCGGGGTCGAGGGCGTGCTGGGGCAGGATGCGTTTCAACACCAGCAGCTTCTCGAACCCGGACAGGCCCTGCGCGCGGGCCAGGTAAATCTCCGCCATGCCGCCGACAGCCAGGCGGGCGAGCAGCTCGTACCGTCCCAGCTGCGGGGTATCGACGCTGGCGTCGCGCGGTTCGATCATGAGCGTCCGCCTCCAGCGTAACCCCGTTTTGACCGTCACATGTTGCGCAACAACGCGGATGGCGGAAAACCCCCTGGATTTGTCGGTCGATCTGCTGCCCGCAGCCAATTGACCGCCGTTTTTTCGAGGTTTTTGTGTTGCGCAGCAACGACCCGCCCGCGACCCCGGCCGGCGCCGCGGGCCCAGAAAAACAGCCTCGGACTCGTCGCGTCCGTGGCCTTCTTCTTGCTGAAAAGCTCTCCATGGCGAAGACGATCACCAGGAACGGGATCGGGGTGGTGGCGCTGGTCGGGCTGGCGCTGGCCTCCGCGGCGTGTTCCAGCGGCGGCCCGTCGACGGGCACGGGGACGAATCCCCTCGGCGGGGACATCCACGCCATCACCTTCCTGCAGCGCCCGCTGCGGAACGACGGCGGGAACGTCTTTGACTACACCTCCTACAAGGCCGGCGGCCGCCTGGTGATGCTCGAGCCGCCCTCCGCCGACGGCAAGCTGACGGTGCTGACGTCGGATCCGATGTTCGCCGCCGCCGACATCATGTCGTACGACCTGTCCTTCGACGCCAAGTCGGTGGTGTTCTCGGCGCGCCTCACCGACCAGGACAACTATCACCTTTATTCGATGAACCTGGACGGCACCAACATCAAGCAGCTGTCCGAAGGGCCGAACGACTACGTCTATCCGATCTACACCCAGGGCGAGCAGATCCTGTTCATGACCAACCGGAACGTCGAGCCCGACGCCAAGCAGTTCGAAGACGAATACGAACGCGCCACCACCGCCCAGGTCGGCACGATGAACCTGGACGGTTCGAACATGATCCTCGGCGCGCGCAATGTTTCGCACCGGGTATCGCCGATGCTGCTGCCGAACGGCCGCGTGGTCTACACCGAATGGCGCCACATGGGCCCGGTCAATGACGGCCACCTGCGCATGATGGACGCCGACATGACCAACATGCGCGAAGCCTTCGGCGGCGAGCAGGGCGGCGAGGGCGGCACCAACAGCTATCTGAAGGCGCGATACGTCCAGACCACCACCATGGCCGACGGCACGGTCGACTATCAGCTGGTCTCGGTGGCCACCTCGCGCGATCGCACGTTGCAGTCGGGCAAGCTGTTCCTGATCGATCTGAACGGCAGCGAGGCCAAGTCGACCTTCACCGACCTGACGCCGCTGGTCCCCGGCGATCGCACCAAGAGCGACGTCGGCCGTTACTACGACGCCGAACCGATCGGCGCCGTCGCCGACCGCCGCTTCCTGGTGTCATGGGCGGACGGCCCGGTCGAATCGGAGATTCTGGATCTGGCCAGGACGGACGCGAATTTTGGCCTGTACGTCTTCGACGGCAAGAGCGGTTTGAAGACGCCGGTCTATGACGATCCGGCGTACTGGGACGTGCAGGCGCGCCCGGTCGTCACGCGCACCGAGCCGGTGATCTTGCCGCAGCCGGTGGGCACGGGCGACTCCGCCACCACCATCGGCTCGCTGAACGTCTACGATTCGTCGGTGCTGAAGATCGCCGCCGGCAGCGTGGTGAAGGCGCGGCTCATCGAAGGGTTCTCCGGCGAAGAAGGACCGCGGTTGTTCGGCACGACCGAGTTCGACGGCCAGTCGCTGTACGGCGAGCTGGACGTCTCGCCCGACAACACCTTCGCCGCCAAGGTGCCGGGCAACGTGCCGTTTCACATCCAGCTCATCGACAAGTTCGCCATGAGCGTGGCCAACGAATCGGTGTGGATCAGCGGCCGCGCCGGCGAGCAGCGGTTCTGCGGCGGCTGCCACGAGGATCGCAGCAAGACGTCGCTGATCGCTCCGGGCGTCACCGACAACGTCCTGCGCGGCGCCGTCGATCTGAACACGCCGCGGGCCATGCGCAAGTCGATGGACTTCAGCTACGGCAAGGTGCGCGGCGTGCCGTGGGACAAGGCGCTGCAGCCCATCTTCGACGCCAAGTGCACCAGTTGCCACGACGGCGACGCGACCAAGGCCGGCAACGCCAATCCAACATGTACAGTGACCGATGAGACCACCGGGATTTCCCAGGCCTTCACGTTCGATCTCCGCGGCGACAAGGTTGATGTGCTGGTTGGCGATCGAATGACCGGCGACTTCAGCAAGTCCTACCTTAGCCTGATGGGCATCGGAGAATTGGGCGGAGAAGATACGATCCAATACAGCGGTAAATGTTCCTACGCCCAGGGTGGGTCGGCCAAGGACAGCGACGTCATCAAGCTGCTCAATCCGCCGCAGCAATTTCCAGCGGCGTCGACGGCCACCCGCGCCTTCCCCGGCATGCCCGTGCACCCGACCGACATGGGCGGGATGGAGCTGACGCCGGCCGAGTATTACCTGCTGATCTTGAACCTGGACATGGGTGGACAGTTCTTCTTCCGAGAAAACCTGGACAGCGCCACGGGCTACACGGCCCCCGCGGGAGGCATCTAACATGCGCACGTCAAAGCTGATCGCTTCGCTGTCTCTGCTGTCCGCGGTGGCATTGCTGCCGGCGGTGGCCCGGGCCGGCCACAACGGCAGCCCGGCGCTGATCCGCAGCGCCATCGACGCCAACTCGATCGACGCCATCCAGGCCGAGCTGGAACGCAGCGAGTTCCTGGTGTGCGCCGCTTGCACGGACATGGTGCTGCCGCTAATTGATCACGCGGATTATCGCGTGCGCAAGGCGGCGGCGTGGTGGCTGGTGCGGCGGGCGACCGGCCGCCAGGTGTTCGTCAGCATGCTGACCCGCCTGTCGCAGCCCGATTCGCTGAAGGCCGCCAACGCCGCCGACGTGCTGGGCGAGTTCCACGCCGTCGGCGCCGTCCCGGCGCTGTCGGCCGCGCTGTCGAACCCGATCTTCGACGCCACCGCGCGCGCCGCCATGGCCCGCGCGCTGGGCTCAATCGGTCGCCCGGAAGCCGCCCCCGCCCTGGTCAGCGCGCTGTCAGCGACAGAGCCGCCGGTGAAGATGGCGGCGCTGTCCGCGTTGCAATCGACCGGCGCCTTCAAAGACGCCTCGCCGGCCGAACCACTGTTGTCGGATGCCGACGCTGGTGTGCGCGGGCAGGCGGCGCAGACCTTCGGTGTAGTGCGATCGCAGGCGGGCGTGGCTTCGCTGTTGCGCGTGCTGGCCTCGGATCCCAGCCCGGACGTGCGCAAGAAGGCGGCCTGGGCGCTGGGCGAGATCGGCGCGCCGGCGTCGCTGGCGTCGGCCGGTCTGCAGCAGGCGGCGATCAGCGACCAAAGCCCGGTGGTTCGATCGCTGGCGGAAGTGGCTATCGGGAAGCTGACGCGCTGATATCATCAGCAACGATGGCCTCTACGCGCCCTGTGCGCTGTGCGTTCCTGGCGGTGTCGTCGCTGCTCTTGGCGGCGATGACCAACACCGCTTGCAAGAAAAGCGAGCCGCCCGAGCAGCGCTTTTACGACGTCAACGTCCAGCCGATCTTCAACAACTTTTGCGTCGGCAACACGTCTCCCTGCCACCGCATCGACCAGGACAGCGGCGTGGCCCTGGGCAACCTGGATCTGTCGTCGTTCGATGCCGTGCAAAAGCGACGCGACGTCCTGCGCACCTACGGCAGCTATCCGCAGCCGCTGCTGTTGCTGAAAGCGGTTCCGGAAGACAGCGTCTCGATTCCGTATCAGCAGACGTTCCTGCCGAGCGAGATCCGCCACGCCGGCGGCAAACCGATCGCCGCCAACTCGACGGCGTTCAAAGATCTGAAACGCTGGCTGGACAACGGCGCCAACCGCGACGGCCTTCTGCCCGAATCAAAACCGAACCGCGGCGTGGGCGCCTGCAGCACCACCGTGCCGCCGGCCAACGGGCGACCGGCGCCTGACACCACCACGCAGGCGTACCAGGACTTCGTCAGCGTCCTGCAGCCGAAGCTCGCGGCTTCGTGCGCGTACTCGACCTGTCACAGCTCGCCGCAATCGGATTTCTACATCACCTGCGGCAGCGACGATCAGCAGCTGGCATTCAACTACGCCCAGGCCGCCGGCTTCGTCATCGCCGCGCCCGCCGCCGTCGAGCAAAGCGAGATCCTGCTGCGCCCACTGGCGCCGGAAGGCGGCGGCGTCAGCCACACCGGCGGGGCTTTTTTTTCCAGCCGCGACGACGACGCCTGGAAGGCCTGGCGCGATTGGGCGCTTGAAGTACAGAAAACGCCGCCCGCCGTGGCGGCCAAGAGCGCCGGCCAGATGTTCTTCGAAGCCAATATCATGCCCAAGCTATTGCAGCGCGGCTGCGCGCTGGAGGGTTGCCACAGCCCCGACGGTTTCAACGATTTCCGTTTGCGCCCAGGCGCGCAGGGATTCTTCTCCCAGCAGGCCTTGACCCGCAACTACGAGACCACGCTGCACGAGTTCATGGCCCTGGACAGCGTCGACGTGCGCCAGTCGCGCGCGGTGAAGAAAAATATCTTGCACGAGCTGGGCGGCATCAGCCACCGCGGCGGCTCGCTGCTGGAGACGCCGGGCGCGATGAGCAGCGATCCCTGTCCAACCCCGTTCGACGCCACCACCGCCACCGCCTTCTGCCTGTTTCAAGTGTGGCATCGCCTGGAACGCTCGACCGCCGCGGTGACCGCCATGACCGCCGGGACGACCATCCCGCTGGCTTTTGTCGCGCGACCGCCGAACCCGGACACCCTGCTGCAGTTCGACACCTATCGCGGCGGCGCCGATCTCAAATTGGCCGACGCCACCGTCGATGGCACCGGCAAGATCACCGCTGTCGCCAACGTGCGCAGCGCCCTGGCGGGATGTGCGGGCTTGGCCGGCCAGGACGTCGACGTGCGCGGGCCGGAGTGGCGCTATGACGGCGGGGCGGTGATCTTCGCGGCCCGGCCAGGCGCAGCCAGCGGTTTGGATCTGTGGCAGGTCGACGTGCCGGCCGGGACCTGCAAGCAGGTGACGTCCGACGCCGGCCGCCTGGTGGCCACGGTGCGCGTGCACAACTTCGATCCGATGTTCGGCCCCGACGGCAGCGTGGTGTTCGCGTCGACGCGCGCCGGGACGCTGACCCTGAAGACGTTCTTGCCCAACTCCGATCTGTTTCGCATCGGGCCCGATCTGAACGCCGGCCAGCCGCAGCAGATGACGTTCCTGCTGAATTCCGAACTGGGCCCGGCGATGATGCAAGACGGACGCATCAGCTTCACCGCCGAGAAGGCCACGCCGGATTTTTATCAACTGTCCGGGCGGCGCATGAACTGGGATCTCACCGACTATCATCCGCTCTTGGCCCAGCGGGCCCAGTCGACCACCACCTTCGACGATACGTTGCACCCGTCGGTGGGCTATCAGCAGGCGACGGAGATCCGCGAGGGCCTGGATCGCAACTTCCTGGTCGTGCTGTCCGACGCCGGCGCGCTGGGGGCGGGCGGCGCGCTGGCCACGTTCAATCGATCGATCGGGCCGTTTCAAGCCGACCGCACCGAGGTGACGTTCCTACGTTCGCTGGTGATCATTGACCCGGCGGCGACGGGGCATGACGGGACGGCCGGGGTTTATCGCTCGCCGTTCTCGCTGCCGAACGGCGAGATCCTGGCGTCGTATGCCGCCAACGTCGCGCACCCGACCAGCGACGTGCCGAAGTACGATCTGGTGGCGGTCAGCGACAACACCGGTGCCCGGCGCCCGCTTTACGCCGACCCGGCGCTGTCAGCGGTGGAGGCGGCGCTGGGTTACAAGCGCGCCGAGACGGCGACGTTTCGCAACCTGCCGCAGCTGGTGTTCGGCGGCCACAGCGGTGACAGCGACGACAGCGGCATCATGCACTTTCCCGATCTGCCGGTCCTGGGCACGCTGCTGAACGCGAACCTGCGCCACGGCCGCGATGTCCAGGCGCTGGACGGCACCGCCGCCCTGCGCGTGTACGAAGAGCAGCCGCCGCCTGGCCCGTCGCCCGGCGGACTGCTGGGCTCGCAGATGGTGTACAGCCAGCGCAACCTGATTGGCGTGGCCAATCTGGCTGCTGATCATTCGCTGAAGGTGCGCGTTCCCGCGCACAAGCCGCTGATCTTCGAGCTGGTGGACGGCGGCGGCAAATCGCTGCTGCTGATGGGCGAAGAACACCAGGTGACGTCCGGCGAGTACATCACGCCCGGTCCACCGCGGGCGCTGTTCAACGGCATCTGCGCCGGCTGCCACGGCAGCCTCAGCGGCAACGAAACCGACGTCGCCGTCACCGCCGATGCGCTGACCGGCGCATCGGTGTCCGCCTCGCGCGACAGCGACCCGCAAGATCTGCACTGAACCGCGGCTCGCCGCGGGCCGCCTCATGATTGGTCACATCTTCGGCAGGCGAACCGTTACGCGCGGTGCGAAGGTGGACCTCGATTGAATGACGGCTTTCGCGCGTTTGCGTTCCTCTTGCGAGGAACGCTCTAGAAAAGAGATCCGAAAAAAGAGCGCTCCGCAAGGAGCGCAAACGCGCGAAAGCCGTCGTTCAAGGTGCGCGGCCCGCGTAAGAACCCGGTCAGAACCGGATCGCCACCGCGCTTTGCAAGATCACCGCGCTTTTTCGGTCGGCGTTGGGCGCGTCCAGCGAATCGAGGTGGTAAAGGATGACCTCGCCTTTCATCGCCACCTCGATCTCGCTGTACCACGACGATTTTTCCTGGGCCGGTCGCGCGACATAGGCGAAGCGGCCGCCGTAAAGCTGGTTGTTCATCGGGGACAGCTCGCGGTCGCCGGTCCAGTAGCGGCCGGTGGTGCCCATCAATAGATAGCCGCGGCCGTCGCGATAAAAGCGGGCGCCGTCTTGAATGTGATAGCGGGCGCGGCCGCCGATGAGAAAAAACGAGGTGAAGTATTTTTGCAGGTTCAGCTCGCCGGTGGCCGCTTGCAGGTCCCAGGTGTCGCGATAGGCGCGCACCATGGCGGTCAGCGACGCGCGCGCCCCGGGGAAAAAATACGCTGCCCGCAGCCACAGCGCGTAGCGCTGGCGCAGGTCGGGCAGACTTTCTTGCGGCGTGTTGTGGTTGCGGCCGATCAACACTGACCGATAAGGGTTCGATTGAAAGCCGTCCAGGATCTGCGCCGTGCCGCCCAGTTCGGCCACCAGGCGCGGCGTCGCGGTCCAGGTCAGCGCTGGTTCAAAGGTGTCGATGTGCAGCCGGTGCGACACCACGTCGGGCATGTCGGCGTGAAAGCAATGGGCCGACGACGCCAGCGGCTTGAAGTCCAGCGGCTGCCCAGCGGCGGCGACGTTGTTGTTGTCGCAGACGCTGTCAAAGTTGTGCGAATACCCGAGGGCCAACGTGAAGTTGTGATCCAGCAGATCGGTGCGCGTCGACGCCGAGACAGTGTGCGAACGATAGTCGCTTTCCCAGCCGTACGAATACCCGGCCGACAAGCCCGACGCCGGCCGGTTGTATGACAGGCCGCCCTTCACTTCTTGTCGGGTGTCGGAGAATTTCGTCGCCCCCGACACTGCGTCGATGCCGGTGTGGGGCCCGAACAGTTGCGGCGTCGCTCCGCTGACGATGTCGACGGCGTAGCCGGCCGAGATGTCTACCGTCGAGCTCAGCGCCGCGCTGACGTCCAGCTGCGGGTGAATCACGGTGATGCCGCTGTTGGCGCTGGATGGTTCGTGAAAGAAGGTGATGCGGGACGCGCCCTCCGAGTTGGCGCCGGCGGCGCCGGGCACCAGGGCCACGACGCCGGCCAGGATGGCGGCCGCGATGAGCCGCCGTCCGCTCAGTTGCACCCGCAGCCTCCGCCCGACGTGCCCGTGCCGCCGATGGCGCCTTCGCGGTTCGACAAGATGTGTGCGTCCGCCGCCTGCTCCTGGGCGTTGCCGTCCAGCTTCATGATCCGATCGGCCAGATACTCGCGCTGGTGCGGCTTGACCGTCCACTTCGCGGTCGAGCAACCGGTTGCCGCAATCAGCAGCAGCACGAACCCAATCCGAATCGACGCCGCTATTTTCGTCAGGAAGTTTTCGCAGGAAAACCCGTTACGCGCGGGGCGAGGGTGGGCAACCCACTGGAGGGCGGCTTTCGCGCGTTTGCGCTCCTCTGACGAGGAGCGCTCTTTAACGGATCCAAAAAAGGGCGCTCCGCCAGGAGGGCAAACGCGCGAAAGCCGCCCTCCAATGGGGTTGCTGACCTTCGCCCCGCGCGTAACCGGATCACCTTGGGAGAAGCGACCAATCATGGCGTTAGAAGTGAATCGACAGCGCACCGGAGTACTCCTGGATTTGTTGGTGGTGGTTGGCGTCGAACACGACGTAGTGGCGGACGTCGCCGCGCAGGGTGAGGCGTTTTTTCAGGGCGACGATCAATCCCCCGCCCACGTTGACGACCTTGAAGCTGCCGGTCTCGATGGCCGGCTGATCCGGTTTCTTGCGGCTGGTGGCGCCGCCGGCCGCCGCCGCCACGAACGGCGTCACCGGCGACGCCGGCCACAAGAAGGCGTTGAAACCGCCGCCGTAATAGATGACGTCCACCTGATTGCCGACGGTCTCGCCGAAGAACGCCTCCAGCGTCAGCGGCGGGGCCAGCACCACCGCCGGTCGAAACAGAAACAAGCCGTCGCCGCCCAGCGCGCCCGCCGAGAAGGTCAGGCCCACGTGCCCGTCGGAAAGTGGCGACGGCGAGAAGACGGAGTCAGACATGCGCTTCCACAGCGACGGTCCGCGGTGGGTCTCGGCGGTGTCCACCTCCAGCACCAGGACCTCGTCGCCCAGCAGCCAGCCATAGGTTCCGTCGGGAAGCTGCACGCGGAACCAGTGATCTTGCGTCGAGCGCCCGATGGCCGGCAGCACCTCGCCGCGGGTGGCGGTGTACACCACGCGGAAGCCGAAGCCGGGCCCCGTGTGTACGGCGGCTGCTTCGGCCAGCACGCGGACCAGGGCTTCTTCGTCGGCGTGCGCGCGTGGCGCCGCCAGCAACAGCGACAGCACGGCCACCGCCAGCAGAAAGATCAGCGCCCGCAGCGGCGACCAGCAGGTCATGGCTGGGTCACCCACTGCAGCAGGGTCGTCGCTTCCATGCTGCTTGGTTCGAACAGCTTGCCGCCGCCGTGGGTGCGGATGCCGGTGGGGCGGGCGTAAAGCTCGCTGGCGGCGACGTTCGAGCACTGCATCTGGTTGGCCGCCGACTCGTAGTCGACTTCCCAGTCGGGCGGCAGCGGCACCGCCGGCGCGCTGGTGGGTGGCGGCAACACCAGCTGGCGCGGGCTGGCGGCGTCGTGGCAGCCACCGTCGGAGCAATGCTTGCCGCCAAAGCTGGCGCCCAGCACCTTGGGCCAGACGTCGGTGGTGAAGAACAGCGGCCCGGGCCGACATTCGTTGATGCCCGCCGGCGGCTGGCCAAGATCGACGGTGTCGCAACCGGCGGCCGCCGCCGCTGTCGCCGCGATGATCACGAACGCCAGCGAAAGTGCGCGCGCCGCCGTCAAAACGTGTACCTCAGGTAAGTCGTGGCGGTGACCTGCTCGCTGCCCTTGATGTCGCGCAGCCAGAAATACCCGGCTCGCAGTCCCAGCGAGAAATGCCGAGACAGCGAGTGATAGTCCACGCCCGCCCCGCCGCCGGCGGTCAGGCCGTTGCGCTGATCGCTTCCGCCGACGGTCTCCAAAATGTTGGTCGACAGGCGCGCCACGCCGCCGCCGCCCTCGACGAAGATCGACGTCTGCACGATGCGGACGGTGACCTTCAATTCGGCGGTGCCCTGGTAAAGCTGGATGATCTGTCCGGCCTGCGGCATGCCGTCGAACCGGGTCTCGTGTGTCGACCCGATGGCGTGCGCCTGCACCGCCAGCCAGCGCGTGAGGTCGTAGCCGACCCGACCGCCGAGAGCGAACCCCGGGCCGATCCATTCGCGCGCGTTGCCGAAGAACATCAGCGCGCCGATCTCGCCTTCGGTGTAGAGCCCGTGCGCGAACTTGGCCGGGTCGGGAAAGATGGCCGGGTTGGGGACGTCGGTGACCTGGGCGCGGGCGCGCGTCGGCGCGATCAAGAAGAACGCCGCGGCTGCCACTGCCAGCCTGAAGAGTGGTCTGCGCAAGGATCGCTATTGTTTCGGCGGAACCATCGGAGCGTAAGTGGCGGGGGTGGGCATGAACAAGGCGTCGTTTCCTTTCTGGTAAAGGCGGCCGTCATCGTCGCGGACGCGCACCAGGAAGCTGCAGGTCATGTGCTTGTCGGCGCTGAAGGCGACGTCGAACTCGAACATGGCGGGAATGATCGCGTTTTTTGGGACCATCTCGAGGCCGACGGGGTTGACGTCCGAGCGGTTGATCAGCACCGAGGCGAACGGGGCCATCCACTTGCCCATGGCGTACAGATCCAGCGACGCTTCGACCACGTCGTCCTCGCGCAGGGTGCCTTGCACGGTGGCGCCGGGAGCGACCGTCTGCGGTCCGCTGCGCATCAAGGGAAGCGTCACCGGATCCTCGCCCTGGGCGGTGAAGGCGGCGGCCACCGCGGTCTCGTCGTACTTGGTGTACTCGTTGGCGCCGTCGACGCGGACGGTGAACACGCCGGGCACGGTGTCCAAATTCTTTACCGTGTACAGGATCTCATTGTGCAGGCGATCGCGCTGCAACCAGGGAACGTCGAAGCCCAGGCGCTGCTGGTCGGCGTCGATCTGTTTTTGTTCGGCGGCGGTGGGCTGGCGGAACAACAAGATCACGCTGCCGGTGCCGTCGGGCAGCGGCATGCCCAGGGCGTCGGTGCCGCCGGCTTCCAGGGCGGCGGGCGCGGCAAAATACGTCGGCGTGTTCAGGTCGTCGCAACCCGCCGCCACGCCGGCCAGCGCGATCACTGCCAGCGCGGCCGCGCGCCAGCAGGGCCCCATCAGTGGCCTCCCTTGAACAGGAACGGATAGCGCCCGACGATGGTCTGTCCGGGGGCCTTGGGGAACTGCCACTGCTTGATCTGACGGATGATGCAGCCCTCGACGGCGGCGTCGCCCAGCGAGCTGGCCTTGATGTTGGCCTTGGGCACCGTCCCGTCGGGGGCGATCACCCAGAACATATCGACGTTGCCGGACAGGCTTTGTTTGCGCTGCAATTCTTTTTCGTAGCAGTACTTGATGCCGGCGGCGTGGGCGCGCACGACGCGTTCGATCTGCTCCTTGGACAGCGACCCGTCACTCTCGCCGTTGCCGGTGGACATGCTGACCTGCACCTCGCGCTCGCCGCGATCGCCCAGCTTCGGTCCGCGGCCGTGGCCCTTGCTGCCGCGCCCGCCGGTGTCCAGATTGCCGGCGCCGTAGATGTGCCCGAAGCCGGTGCCGCCGCCGCCCACGCCCGAGCCGCTGGTCGAAAGGCCGCCACCGCCGCGGCCGGCCACCACCTTGGCGCCGGCCATGCCCGCCACGGCTTGTTCAATGTCATTGTTCTCGGCGAACAGCTTCGACAGGCCCGAGCCCTGCGGTTTCTCTTTGCCGATCAAACCGAGCAGACCGACCTTCGACACCTTCTCGCGCAGGACGTCCTTGTCGCCCTTGGTGATCACGGTGTCGCGGGCGGTGGCGTCCTGGCGGCCCAGCTTGCCGGCCTTTTCTTTGGCCCGCTTGGCCTGGCCTTCGTCCGCCTCTTTCTTTTGTTCGCCCGCTTTCTTGGCGTCTTCGGCCTCTTCCTCTTTCTTTTTTTCCTCGGCGTGGCGGGCGGCCCATTTCTTCTCGCGCTCCATCGGCGCCTGCAGCTTCACCAGGCGTTCGTTGCTGATGGCGATCTGGCGGGGCGGGTTTTCGCCCCAGATCTGGGTGGCCACGCCGGAGAACAGCGCCGCGATGAACCCGGACACGATCATGATCTTGCGCAGCAGCGGCTCTTCGTTGCGCGGGCGCGGGACCACGTCGGGCTCGGGGACGAACCGCACGTCGATGTGCAGGTCGCCGATCTCGTTCAGCACGATGCGGGCCTGATCGCCGGGGGTGAGGTCAACCCGGCGCAGGTGGCGTTGAAAGCGGCTTTGCGGCGGCTGTGCCAGCACATCGACCACGCTCATCGGCGCGCCGCTGGCGCTGGCGGCCAGGGCGATCTCGCCGCGCATGCCCGGCGCCAGGCGCAGGCGTACGCCGCCCGCGTGCGGCCGCAGCAAGGTGAAACGCGAGGCTTTCATCATGACCGCCGGGGTGATCATGGTGGCGCGCTTGTTCGGGCCCACCGAAACGCGGCGCGGCCGCCGATACAACCGATAGGCGATCAACTGACCGCGCCAGTGCAGGGCCACTTCCAGCGCGCGGCCGGTGGCCAGCGGCTGCTGCACGGGCGCGCGCGGATCGCCTTCGACGGACGTCACCGGCAGCACGCGATCGGGTCGCGTGTCTTCGAATTCCAGCGGCGCTATCGGGCTATTTTGCTGGCCCACCGGGCACCGCCGTTGAATGAAAAGGCCTGGCTGCGCATTTAGAGACTGCTGTCATCGGCACTCTTCTCGAGCTCTTTGATGAATGACCGCTTGTCCGGCGCCGACATGTCCAATTCCAGCTTGACCCGGTCCAGGAAGTACAGAAGCTGCGGGGTTTTCAGTTTGCCCTCCACGTCCATGGCGCCGAACGTGTAGGTCTTTGTCTTTAAAGTCTTGCCGCC
The DNA here is from genome assembly GCA_036268875.1 of Polyangia bacterium. Taxonomy (GTDB): domain Bacteria; phylum Myxococcota_A; class Polyangia; order Fen-1088; family Fen-1088; genus DATKEU01. Next base: position 34,652 of record DATATI010000088.1, read on the forward strand.
GGCGGTGGTGGTCGAGGCGGCGGACCCGTCGCTGTCGGCATCAAGGGTGGTGACCGCGGCGGACTTGCCGGCGGCCGCGCTTTTCGCGTCTGATTTATCGGCGGCGCTGCGTTCAGGAACGGCCTTGCTGCGGGCGCTGGCGCTGCTGCCGCTCGGCCGCGATTTTTTTCCGTTGCTGGGGCGGGCGTGGGCGGGCGGGCCGGCGATCGCCGTCAGCGCCAGGGTGGCGAACAACAACAAAAGTTTCCGTGCCCGTCGGCTCATCGCAGCTCCTGCAGGCGCGCCTGGGCGTCGGCGCGCTTGGGATCGGAGGCATCGGCGGCCTGCGCGAACTGGGTCAGGAAGTCGCGCGCCTTCACCTTGTCCTTGTCGAAGTCCATGTACAGAAGGCCCAGGTTGTAAAGGGCGGGCGGGTAGTCGGGCTCGATGTCCAGGGCGCTTTCATAGGCGCGGCGGGCGCGGTCCAGCTTGCCGTCGCCTCGCGCCGCCACGCCCAGCGCCACCTGCGCCTCGGGATCGTTGGGATCGATTTCGACCGCTTTTTCCAGCTCGGCCCGCGCGTGCTTGTAGTCGCCGCAGTCCAGATAGACGACGGCCTTGTTCAGCCGCGCCTGCACGTACTTGGGATCCAGCTCCGAACCCTTCTGAAAATCCAAGAACGCCTCCTGATCGTGCTCCCGCTCCAACGCCACCAGGCCGAGGTTGTTCCAGATGAACGCGCTCTTTGCATCCAGCTCCAGCGCCTTGCGCAGCGCTGTCTCGGCAAGATCCAGCTTGCCCATTTTATAGTAGGTGAGTCCGAGGGCGTTATAGGCAAGGACGGTTTTGCCGGGATCGCCGGCGGCCTGACCCAGCAGGGTGCGCGCCTGGTCCAAGGACGCATCCAGGTCGCCCGCCTCGCGCAGCACCTGGCCCAGACGGGCGCGGATCTCACCGTCGCCTACATTGGCCTCCAACCATTTCTGGTAGACCTTGGCCGCTTTTTTCGGCTGGTGCGCGCGCCGCAACGTCTCGCCGTACGCCAGCAGCGTCTTGCGCGAGCCCGGCTGCACGTCCAGCGCCTTGCGAAAGCTGTCCGCCGCGCCTGCGAAGTTTCCCAGCGCCGCGTCGACCACGCCCAGATCGTGCCAGGCCTCGAACAGCCGGCCGTCGATCTGCGTGGCCTTGACGAAGTGGGGGCGGGCGTCCTTGTAGTGCTTTCTGCCTGTTCGCATCACCCGCAGGCCTTCATCGAACTCGGCTTGCGCTTCGGCGCTGACCCGCGGCAGGGCCACCACCGCGGTGGGCGTGGCGCCGGCGTGGGCGGTCGGCGCCGCCGCCTTGTGCCCGTTGCAACCGGTGAGGGCGCCCAGACCCAGCGCCGCGGCCGCCAGCAACCGGGCCCGCCGCGCGCTATTTATCACGGCGCACCTCTTCGATCCGATCCAGGGCGACGCGCGGCTCGCCCACCCGCATCGACAGCCGCGATTCGTTCTCTTTGGGGAACTCGTTCTCCGCCAGACGCGACAGGGCCTGCCGGATGGCCTGTGTATGTTTGTTGTAAACGCCGATCTGCAGCGCCTTGGCGTAACCGGACTTGTACGCGTCCAGGGCCTTGTCCTCGATGACCACCACCACCTTCTCCAGCTCGTCGCGGTAGACCTGTTTTTCCTCGGCGCTGAGATCCTTCGGCACCGGCGCCTTGCGCATGGCCTGGGCGTACGCTTCGTAACCCTGGCCGATGCGCAGCAACGCCGCCGTGGCCCACTCCGGCGAGCGATAGGTCACCACGTCCAGGTAGATGCTCTTCGCCTGCTCCAGGAGCTTGGCTTTTTCCTCCAGCACCTTGGCCAGTTGCTTGGGCTTGCCGGCGATCTTCAGCTTTTCATAGTCGTGATAGACCAGCTCGCCCTGGATGTACCGGGCCTGGGCGGCGTAGTACGCGGTCTCCTCGTTGCCACCGGCAGCGGCCAACGCCGCCGCCGAGGCGCCGGCGCTCTTGCCCTTCTTCTTCGCCGCGCTTTTTCCCGCGCCGGCGCCGCCGTAAAGCGCCAGCACCTTGCCTGACACCTCCTTCGCCTTGGCGTCGCTGCCGGCCTTGAGGTGGGCGTCCGCCTCGCGCGACAGCGCCTCCAGGTGGCGGGCGTCGGTCGGATAGGTCTTGGCGTAGTCACCAAAGCTGGCCGCTGCCGCGCGCCAGTCTTTCAGATCCGCTTGTACGAGTCCGATCTGAAAGGCCACCTCGCGCGCGTCGCTGCGGTCCTTGAAGCGCCGGGCGTATTCGGCGAAGTGCTTGATGGCCCGGTCGTGCTCGCCCAGCGTCTGGCGCAGCACGCCCGCGCTGCGCAGGGCGTCCGCCGCGTGCGGGTTCTGCGGGTATTTCTGGGCCAGCGTCTCGTACAGCGCCGCCGCCTTGTCATAGATGGCGATGTTCTCCTCGATGCGCGCGGCGGTGAACAAGCCCTCGGGCGCTTCGCTGGCCTGCGGAAATCTTTGCGCCAGCTCTTGATAGGCGGCCACCGCCTCGTCGGTCTTCTTGGCCTTCTCTAAAACCGCCGCCGCGTTGTTCAAAGCCTTCGGCGCCTGCGTGTCCTTCGGGTATTCGCGCGGCACGCGCAGGAAGAAAGCCGACGCCCGCTCCAGCTGACCCTGCGCCATCGCCGCCTCGCCGGCCTTCATCATCGCGCCCACCGCCAGCTTGTCCAGGCGCGCCTGCTCGTCCTTCGACGAGAACGCCCTGGTCTTCTTCAAACGCAGCGCCCAGCTTTCAATGTTCTCGTAGTCCTTGGCTTTGTTCAGCGCCTCCAGGATCCGATCGCCGGCCGCCGCCGCGTTGGGATCGTTGGGGTAGCGCTCGATGATCAACCCGAACCGCTTCACCGCCTCGTCGTAGTCGCCGTAGTCGAAGAAGAACTGCCCGTTCTTGAAGATGACGGTGATGATCTCCTTGTCATTGGGGAACAGCGTGGCGTAGAGATCCGCCGCCTCGCCGAAGCGCCGATCGCTGTCGGTGATCTCGCGCTTGCCGCTTTGCCCCGGCGCCGGGGCCTTGCGCAGCTTCTCGAACGACGTCATGGCCTGCAGCAAGGCATCCTTGTGGAACTTGCCCACCGGCTGCATCTTGCCAACGGCCAGGTACTCGCGGCCGGCGTCGTCGTATTTCTGCAGCTTGAAATAAAGGATGTCGGCGCGCAGGTAGCGCAGCTCGGCCGCGTCGGCGGCGTCGGGAAAGTTGGCCAGATAGAACTGATAGGCCTCGGCGGCGCGCGCGTAGCGATCCTTGTCGACCACCTTGCTGGCCTTCTCGTTGCGCTGGGCCTCGGCGTGCAGGGTCTTGGCCAGCGTGCGGATGAGCTCCTCGCCCATGGTGCGGGCGCGCTGGATGGCCTTCGGGTGATCTTGATTGGCCTTGGCCCAGGCGCTGCTGGTGCCGTAGGCGTCGGCCAGCTTGCGCATCTCCGTCACCGCGCCCTTCGGATCGCCCAATAGCTGATACGACTCGACGATGCGGCGGTGATGGTCGGGATCGTCGACGCTGTTCGGATCCAGAGCGATCAGCAGCCGGTACGCCTCGATGGCTCGTTCGTACCGGGTCTGATCGAACACCGTGTCGGCCAGCTGGCGCAGGACCTTCTGCGAGTATTCCTTGCCGCCGATCTGGGCCAGAAATTCAAAGGCGTCCTGGGCGGTCTTCGAATCGTCCTCGGTGAAAAGCTCGACCAGATAGTCCAGCGCCTGCCCTTGCAGCTCGGCGGCGCGCTTCTGCTCGCTCTCGCTGGCGCCGGCTTTCTTCTTGGACAGATCCAGCACGTCCTTGAACCGCTGCGCTGACCGGGTGGTGTCGCCCAGCTTCCAATAGCACCAGGCGGTCTTGAACAGCGCCAGGTCGTAAAGCTCCGACTTCGGGTGGCGCAGCACCTGCTCGTACGCCTCCAGCGACGTGCGGTAGTTCTGTTGATTGTAGAAACGAAACTCGCCGATGGCCATCCAGGCGTCGGCGACGTACCGCGAGCGCGGGAACCGATCGAGGATCTGCTGGAAGTACTTCACCGCGTCGGCGGTCTTGCCCTGATCGCGCAAGGAAAACGCGTAGAGATAGATGACCGTGTCGATCTTGCGGAACTTCGGGTACTCGCGAATCAGGAAGTCATAGACCGACTGCGCCTGGGCCAGATCGACAGTCGGCGGCCGGCGCGGGACCTTCGGGCATTCGCCGCGATCGTTGTGGCAAGCAGTGACCGCCGCCTGATAGCGGCCCATGCGATCAAGATAGCCGGCCTTGGAATCTTCCCAGTAAAGCTCGGCCAGCTTGTACAGCGCCTCGGCCTGCTCGCGCGAGTGGGCGCTGTCTTTCAAATACGCTTCCAGCAAGCGGATGGCTTCCTGCCGGGCCACCACCACCTCTTTTTCCTTTTCGACGATCGCCTGCTCCAGCACCGGCGAAAGCGGCTTGTCCTCGGCGGCCAGGGCAGATCGCCCCGGAGACCAGCGCGTCGGCAGGCCCGCCGTCATCAGCAGCGCCAGCGCGGCAGCGACGGCGCTATTTGAAGTTCGTGTATTCATCGGACCAGGACTCACCCTCGAAGGGCCAGTACTCCTCGTCGTCGCCCATCAGTCCTTCCAGTTGCAGCTTGGCGAACATGTCGGGCGGATAGCGGCCGTCGCGCAGGTTGGCGATCTCGATCTCCAGCTTCTTCTTCTTGCCGATCACGGCGTCGATCAACGTCAGGCGCGCCTGGCGCAACAGGCGCCGGATGCGCCCGTCCAGATCGACCAACGCCGCCTCGGCCAGCCCCGACGCCGCGCTGACCAGGCGGGCGCGCAGCTCTTTGACCTCACTGCCCAGCTGCACGGCGGTCTGCGCCTCGGCGGCGAACGGACCTTGCGGGCTGACCGGGCGAGCGGCGCGCTTGGCTTCGTGCAGTAACCCGCTGACCTCCGCTTCCATCTCCGGATCGCCGGCGGCCAGCGGGCGCAGGTCGGCGATCTGCTGCTGCAGCTGCACCGCTAGGGTGGCCTCGGCGCCGCGCGCGCTGCCGGTCTGCTGGGCGGTCAATTCGTCCCACACCGCGATCTGCCCGGGCAAAAGCCCGGCCTCGCGATCCAGGGCGACGATCTGGTTGTAGTAACGATAAAACCGGTTGTCGATCTTCAGCAGATCGACGACCCGATCGCCTTCGCGCCCGATGCGATCCTTGGCCAGCAGGCGGCGATAAAGCGCCCGGCGGCGGCCCGGATCTTTGATCAGCGCGGCCACCTCGACCTGGATCGGCACGTAGGTCTTCACCAGGGTGTCCAGCTCGGCGCGCACGCGATCGAAGGCGCACGACTTGAGATCGATCATCGCGTGCAACAGCAGGACGTCGGGCGCCAGCGGCGACTGCGGGAACAGGCGATCGAATTGATCGATGAAGGCGCCCGCCGCTTCATACTCGCCTTTTTGAAACATCGACCACGACGCTTCGAACAGCGCGTCCGGCAGGCGATCCGAATCTTCCGGCACGCGAAAATAAAAATAGTAGGCGTCGTCGTATTTCTGCTGCTCGTGCGAGATCCGACCCAGCGCCAGGTAGGCCAGGTCCTTGATGGCGTAATAGCGGCCGTCGATGAAGAAGGTGAAGCGATCCTTGTCCGCCTGCTCGACGATCTCGCACAGGTTGCGGCGCGCCTCGGCATAGTGACCCTGGCGGGCGGCGATGAGGCCGCGGAAGTACAGCGCCGACGCCACAAAGCGCGACTGGCGGTCCACCGCGGCGAACGCCCCGTCGGCGCCGCCCAGATCGCCGCCTTCGTAGGTGACCTTGCCGCGCAGATAACTGTGCTCGCTTTGACTGTCGTGGGGCAGCTCGCCGGCCGCCGGCAGACCGTCCAGCAGCGCCAGCACCGCGGCCTGCTCGCGCGATTCGAGGGCGATGTCCAGCATGGCTCGGTACGCCGGCACGAAGTACGGCTGCTGCGGGCCGCGCCGCAAAATGCGCAGCAGGTAGGTGCGCGCCGATCCGTACGAGCCCGCCCGCACCAGCGCCCGCGCCAGCGTGAACTCGGCGTTCTGGTACTCCGGCGCGTACGACAGGTTCTGCCAGGCCGGCGATTCAATGATGCGGTAAAGGCGAGTGGTGGCGACCTGCGGGTTGCCGGTGACGAGGTCGGTCTCGGCCGCCACCAGCGCTTGCCTGATCTTCTCCACCGAGGGCGCCGGCTCGGCGGCCAGCGCGCCGCTCTTTTCCAGATCGGACAGGTACTGGCCCACCGGATCGGCGGGAGCGGGCGGCTGTTGCTGCAGCAGCAAGAAGAGAACGGCGCTGATCATTTTTCGTTGTCGATCGCGACGTCCAGGTTCGGCTCGTACTCGGGCGGGCTGCCGTCCTCGTCGGCGGTGATCGCGACCTTGGTTCGCATCTGCCCGGGCACGATGATGGCGAAGGTGTGTTCCGAGACGTAGCCCAGCTTCTCGGCGTCCTTGGTCTTCTTGCCGGGGTGAACTTCCAGGCGCACGGTCAGCGCGTGCGGGCCGGGCTTCACCCCGCGCTCGGCGACGCTGACGAGCTCGTCGGTGACCGGTTTGTCGCCCGAATCCCAGACCTCGCCGCCGTCCAGGCGAATCTGGGCGTGGCGGATCAGCTGATCGGCGCCACCTTTCCAGCGCAACGTCGCCGACAGCTTCGACGGATACGTCGCCTCGGCGACGATCTGGGCGCGGGCCCGGGCGCGGAACAGCTCTTCGCGCAGGCGATCATAGTCAGCGCGCAGCTTGTCCAGCTCGGCGGCGCTGGGTCCGCTGGCGGGCGGCGGCGAGGCTGGTTTCTTCTCCGCGGCCGGGATGTCGGCCGCGGCGGTGTTGCCTGCGCCAGGAGCCAGCGCCGCGTCGTCGCCGGCACCGCGTTTCGTCGGCTGCGCGGACAGCATCGCCGGCCAACAGAGCATCGCCACCAGGATCGACGTTGATCGACGCATTCACTCTCCCAACGGCAAATACAGGCTGACGCCCAGCATGGTCGACAGATCGTTGACCACGATTTTTCGATCCAAAAGCTGTTGGCGATAAATGTGGTCGCGCAGATCCAGACGGATGGCCATCGCCTTGCCGACGAAGAACTTCAAACCGAAACCGCCGTTGCCGGCCAGGTCACTGGACAGCACCGAATCAACCACCCCGCCGCCGGCGGCCAGGTACGGATCGAAATGGATGATCGATCCGCCCACCCGCAGCTTGCCGTGCGCCGGCGCCCACACCAGATCGGCGTCGAACAGCAGGGCGCGCCGACTTTTGTTTTGCAGCAGCACGAACGACCGTTCCAATTCCGATCCGGCCGAAGAATTCAGCCGGGTGTAGGCCCCGGATGCTTCCAGAGCCAGATCTTCGGTCATGTGATACGCGTAGGCGGCGCCGACGACGTAGGTGCCGTCCAGCAGATCGGACACGTAATACCCGCCGCGCAAGGTGAACTCGTGGCGATTGGTCTGTTGAAACAGGCGATCGCGCGTGCCGCGCATCCGCCGCTTGGCGAACAGATCGGCTTTCACCGTCTCGTCGACGCAGGCATCGCCGCCGGCTTGGCCTCCGGCTTGGCCGGCCGCGGCCGGTTTTTCGTCGGCGTGCGCGGGCGCGGCACCCAGCAGCAGCGTCGCCGTCCAGGCCAGCGCCGTCGCCCGCGCCGTCATCCCGGCAGCCACAGGCTAACCCCGGCCAGCACGGTGACGTTGTTGGTGATGCGCCCGCGCCCCAGCACCTCTTGCGGCAACAGGAAGTCGCGCACGTCGATGCGCATGGTGACGAAGCGCGAGAGGTAAAGCTTGATGCCGGCGCCCGCCTCCCAGGTCAGACCCTGCACGCTGTCGTGAAAGGTCTTGCCGCCGCCAACCACCAGGAAGATGTCGCTGTGAACGATGGTCTCGTCGGAGAAGCGCATCTTGGCGTGGATGGGCGACCACAACATCGACGCGATCCCTTGCCAGGCCACGCCGGGCGTGAAGTGTTGTTCGCGATCGAAGCCGCTGAACGGCTCCTCCAATCGAAATCGCACCGGCGAACGGGTGACCAGCAGTTCCAACCCGAAGTCCTCGGACGGGAAATACGCCAGGGCGCCGCCATAACTGTAGGTCGACGACAGGGTGTCGGAGGCGTAAAAGCCGCCGATGCCGGAGACTTCAAAGCGGTGGCGCTTGAGAAAATCGCGGCGCTGCACGCCCTTGCGGCGGCCCGCGCCGGCGGTGTCGCCCTCCAGGCAGGTAAGCGCATGTAAGGCGGAATCAGCGGATTCGTCCGCGTCCTCCTCGTCGCCGCCGTCCGGGCTGTTGTCGGTGGTCCCGTCGGCGGTTTCCTGGTCGCCGTCGCTGGTGCCCTGAAAAGGATCGCCGGCCGGGGGGGCGCCGGGCCGGATCGGCACCGTCGACGGTGCCCCCGCCTTGGCCGGGACCGACAGTCCCAAGGCGAGTATCAGTGCAACGACAGCGACGCCAAACGCACGAGACACCGTGCCTAGCGTAGGCCCAGACAAAGCGCGTTGGCAAGACGCGCGGCGGTCTTTTTTCGTGATTTTCTCGACGAGAAGATGCGATCGTCGCGGGCGAAGGACACGCGTTTGATTCGCTTCGGTAACGCAACCGCCGACTCGCCTGTGGCGCAACCGTCAAGGACGACTGTGGCGCAACGGCGGCGGGCGAGCGTGGTCACCGCTGTGTCGACTGTTCTGATCACCGTCGTGGCGTCGGCGCTCGGCTGCGCGTCCGCCGACGTGGCGTCGCCCGCTGACGGAGCGGCGGTGGACGGCGCCGGCACTCTGCCGCCGCCGCCGTGCACCACCGCCACGGTGTGCGATGGCCAGACTGTGCGCGCCTGCAGCCAGGATTTTCCCGGCGCCGTCTTGCAGATCTGCGACGACACGCAGGCGTGCAGTGCCGGCCGCTGCACGACCTTGGCCTGCGCCGCTGCCGAGCGCGGACAGTCACTGGCCGGGTGTCTCATCTACGGCGCGCTGGCCGACAACACAGATCGCGACGACGCGCTTCCGTCGATGGTCATCGTGGTCAATCCGGGCAACAGCGACACCGACGCCCAGCTGTTGGTCCGCGACAGCACCGGCCTGTGGAACAACATCGAGACCGTTCACGTGCCGGCGCTGGGAGCGGAACGATTCGACGTTCCCAACCAACATGTGGAAGGCGTGGGCGTGGGCCAGGCGCTGGCCTTTCGTCTGCAAAGCGATCAGCCGTTGACCGCCACGTTGATCGAAAGCGACGACCGCACCGAGATGTCCCAGAGCACCGGCGGCACCATGCTGCTGCCCAGCCAGGCGCTGGGCAACGAGTACATGGTGATGACCTATCCGCAGCGCTCGCTGCCCGAGCTGTCCGCCACCGTCGGCAGCCACGATGGCGCCGGCGCGATCACCGTCATCGGCACCGTCGACGGGACCAACGTGACCGTGCATCTGTCGGCGACGGCGTCGCTGGCCGCGGGCGGCGGATTGCCGGCGGCCGGGCCGGGCGGTTCGGTCGACGTGATGCTGGACGACGGTGACGTCTTGCAACTGGACAGTGAAGACGAGGGCAGCGATCTCAGCGGCAGCGAGGTGCTGTCCGACAACCCGGTGGTCGTGCTGGCGGGCAACATCCTCACCAGCTATGGACGCAGCGGTCCGGGGATCAATTCGCCGGACATGGCGCTGGAGGCGATGTGGCCGGTGCGCAGCTGGAGCGAATCGTACGTGGCGGCCCGCCTCGGTCCGCAGAAGGACACCTGCGATTCGATCTTTGGCGGCGCTTCGTCTTTGTGGCGCATCCTGGCGGCGCACGACGACACGCACGTGACGTTCGATGCGCCTCTGGGCCTGGCCGGCGGCGTACCGGCCAGCGAGCTGGTGCTGGGGCAAGGAGAGGTGCGCGAGATCCTGGTGACCAGCGCCGGAAGCTTTCTCATTCACGGCAACAAACCGATCTGGGCCACGCAAGGAATGGACTGTGAAGGCACCCTGTCCGCCGCCGTTCCGGTCGATACGTTGTGGCGCGACTACCGCTTTGCTTTGCCGGCGAACTTTGATCACGAGCTGATGGTGGTGCGGCACGATCCGATGCCCGTGTTGCTGGATGGGGTGCCCATCGCCGAAAGCCTGTTTCAGCCCGCCGGAGGCACCTTCGAAGCGGCGCGGGTGGCCGTTCCGCCGTGCGTGGGCCTTCCCAGCAACTGCCTGCACGATCTGGCGGGAACGTTCGGCCTGACCCTGCGCGGGATGGATGTGCTGTGCGCGTACGCGCTGACGCCGTTCATCACATCGCGTTGCGGGCCGGTGACAGGACCGGATTGCATTCCCTAGCTTCAGCTTCGCGTGCGGACGGCAAGGTGGCGATCGTCATCGAGGTCGGATGCCGGCGCCTGGACAGAGTGCTGAGGACTAGCGCTGCCCGCTTGCGATCAGCGTCATCATCTGAGGGTAGTGATACGTCGCGCTGGTCGCGGGGTGGTGCTTCGCCGTCGCGATCATCGCCTTGGCGATCTGCTCCACGCTGATCGATTTGTACTTCGCCGGCGTGACGAACGAGAGCAACGGCAGCGTCTTGTCGAGAAGCCACGGCGTGTGCTGGGAACCGATGATCATGCCGGGGCGGAACACGCTCACGATCGCCGGCCCGCTGGCGCGCACGGCTTCTTCGGACTCGCCCTTCACGCGCCTGTACCGCGACATGCCCGCACCACCGCTGCCGCTGGCCTTCGCCGTGGGGTCCGCGCCAGCGGCGCTCATGAACGCCAGATGACGGACCTGGCCCGAATCCCGCAGCGCCCGTGCGAACGCTTCGTTCAGCGCCACGTCCACCGCGCGATGTTCCTCGAGGGTGAGCTTCGCGGTGCCGGCGCCGATGCCGAGCACGCTGAATCCCTCCAGATCGCCGTCGACGTCTCTCGCTGCATCGATCGTCGCCGCGGCGAGGGTCGCGGGCTTCATGTCGGCAACGAGTTTCTCCACCAGTCGGCGGCCGGCGATGCCAGCCATCGCGACGGCCTCGGGTAACGATCGGCGCGATAGGGTGATGACGGCGTCGAAGCCATCGTCGTGGAACAACGCGCGGAGCAGGGCGGTTCCGACCGACCCGGAGCCTCCGAGGACGATGGCGGTGCGTTTGTTGGTCATGGCGGCGCCATGATACGCGCCAGTTGCCGCGGAACTGGTGCTCAGAAACGCCGAGCGCTGCTATCTGCGACGTTCACCCAAAAGACGGATGTCGCGCGCAACCTCCGAGAGCTTTCCGAGCTCCCGGGCGATCGCTCTCGTCCACGCCCCAGCGTCGGGATTGCTCTCACGTGGCATGCGCGGGTAGCGGATCGTGTGGCCCGGGCCCAGCGCCTGCTCGAGGCTCGCCACGAGCTTGTTGTCCCACTCGTCATGAACGCCCTTGCCGCCGCCCTGCACGAACAAGATTTGCGTGGACAGGCCGCGCTGCTTGGTCTCTTTCGCCTTCTTGTCCCGGTTGCCTGGTGCGGTGCGCGTCCTCTTGCGTGTCATGCTGGCTTGGCGGTGTTGATCGCCAGTTGCGCGGCGAACGCCCGCTGGTAAGCGGGGCGCGCTTCGCCACGGGCGACGTAGGCCGCCAGCTTCGGAAATTCGGCCAGAAAGCCCGATGGTTTCAACCTGAGCAGCACCGACACCATCATCAGGTCGCCCGCGCTGAAGGCACCGTCGAGCCAGTCGGCATCGCCGAGGCGGGTGGAAAGTGGCGTCAGCCGGCCGCGGACGCGATCCTGAACCAGCGGCATGCGTTCCTCGTACCAGGGCTTGTCGCGCTCGAACAGCCTGGCGTTTGCAAATTCGAGGATCGGCGGCTCCACCGTGTTGAGCGCGGCAAACATCCAGGTGATCGCGCGCGCCCGAGCGTTGGCATCGTGCCGAAGCAAGCCCGCATATCGCTCGGCGATGTGAAACACGATCGCCCCGGTCTCGAACAGCGCCAGATCGCCTTCCTCATAGGTCGGAATTGCGCCGAAAGGATGAAGCGCCAGATGCGCCGGTTCCTTCAACGCCGGAAACGAAACCAGGCGCACTTCGTATGGCTGGCCCACTTCCTCAAGCGCCCAGCGAACGCGCGTATCACGCGCCAGTCCCATGCCGCCATCGGGTGAACGCTCAAAGGCAGTAATGGTGATGGTCATCGAGAGGCTCCTTCTGGGCGCGGGTGCTGGGAGACCACGCGAATCGCGGTGCTCCACATTCCATCCGTGGGTCCCCACGAACCGCCGATCATTTGATCGGTCCGCGGATCATACGTCATGAGATCGTCCCCGAGACGCCGCGATATACGGCCCGGTCGCGACCGCGCCTTCTTGGCCCGATTGCCTGGTGCGGTGCGCGTCCTCTTGCGCTTCATCTTTGTCATCCCATCTCCCCGTGACAGTTCCTTGGAACCATAAGGCCTCGCCGCGCCGACAAAAGGCCTGTCCAACCGCGGCCGAAATCCTCCCCTTGCCCGCCGCCGATCGGCGTGTTACATACTGAACCCAATGGTTCAGTATGCGCGTGCCCGCCTCGATGCCTCTTTCGCCGCGCTCTCGGATTCCACCCGCCGAGGCGTTCTGGAGCAGCTTGGACAGTCCGACTCTTCGATCACGACCCTGGCCGAGAAGTTCCACATGACTCTCACGGGCATGAAGAAACACGTCGGCGTCTTGGAACAGGCCGGGCTGGTCACCACGGAGAAGGTCGGGCGCGTGCGGACCTGCAAGCTTGGCCCGCACCGTCTGGAGGCAGAGACGGCATGGCTCGAGAGGCACCGCCAGCTCTGGGACGCTCGCTTTGACGAGCTGGACAAGGTTGTCGAGGAATTGAAACGGAAGGAGAAGGTCGATGGACGCAAGAAAAGAGAGTGAGCCCACCCCCATGAAGAATCCCACCACGGTTGAACGGAAGTCCGAGCGTGAGCTGGTCGTCACGCGAACCATCAACGGCCCGGCGCGCATCGTGTTCGAGGCGTGGACCAAGCCCGAGCTGCTCAAGCAGTGGTGGGTACCAAAGTCGTTTGGCGTGTCCTTGCTTTCCTGCGAGGCGGACGTGCGTGTCGGGGGCCGATACCGTTTCGTCTTCGGCCAAGGTGACGCGAAGCCGATGGCGTTCTTCGGTAAGTACGTCGAAGTGACACCGCCCTCGCGCCTGGTCTGGACCAATGACGAAGCTGAAGGCGGTGGCCCTGTCACCACACTGACTTTCGAAGAAAAAGCAGGCAAGACGCTGCTGGTGATGCACGACCTATATCCCTCGAAGGAAGCTCTCGACGCTGCCATGGCCTCCGGGGAGAAGAGTGGGATGGGCGAAACGTTCGATCAACTAGACGAGCTTCTCGTCGCCCTTGGCGCGCCGGTGCGCAAGCAGTAGCTCTTCGGTGGTTGGGCTTAGGCGGAGCAGCGGCTCACGGAACGGAGTAGCAAAGCGCGTGTGTTTGAACGCTGCAGCTCTTGCTGGTCGTCGCCGTGATGTTCACGGCAAGCTGGCCAGGGTTGAGGCCAAGTTGGGCTGATCCCTGATGCACGATGACAGCCTGACTCTGGTCGTCGAGGCAGGTTGATTCCGCATGCAGAAAGGCGCCGTCGAATGCGAGCTCGCAGCTCGGGCCACCCAGACTGGGCACGATCGCTCTCGAGGGAATCAGCAACAGCAAGTTGGTCGCCGGACTCGTTGAGCCCGATTCCCTCCGTTCGCTGCCACAGCTCGACTGCAGACGGGTAGTCACTGATCATCATCGTACTGAAGGAAATGCTCATGCGTCTCCGTCCGCCCAACGTCATTATGGGCAGCCTACTTGATGAAATACCCGGAAACCTTCCAAGAGCCGTCGGATTCTGCATTGGAGTGATGGTCTCGACAGCTTCCTTCTTTCGTTCAAACGACGTGGCGAACTGAATTACGACGTACTTTCCGTCAGGTGCACCGGGTAGCGTGGTCAAAAATCGGTTGCCTGACTGTCAAATGAATTCTAATAACGTTCAAAGAGAGGCCATCGCAGATCTGAATAAAACTGGATGGCCAATCCGGCATTCACTCATCCGCAGAGACGCCCAATGACATTTGTCGCGCTGCGATTTCAAAAACCTGCGCCCCGTTCACCGCCGTCCGCGCGCGATCACCGCCTCCACCACCCACGGCAAATGGCGATACGCCCATACCAGCAGCTTGCCGTGGGTGGTGATGATCGCTTCGCGGCGGCGGGCGGCGATGGCGTCGATGATCTGGCGGGCGGCTTTGTCGGTGGGCATGCGCAGCCAGGCGGGGGCGCCCGATGCATCTCGCTCGCGCAGCCGGCCCTGGTTGTCGACGCGCCCGATGTCGCTGACCACGAACCCGGGCGAAATCAGCGTCACCGCGATTCGCTCGCTGGCCAGTTCGTCGTGGATGCTCTGGACGAAACCACGCAGGGCGAACTTGCTGGACGAATAAGGCGACATGCGCGGCGTCGACACGTGGCCGCTGACGCTGCCGATGAAGGCCAGACGGCCGCCGGTCTTGCGCAATTCGGGCAAGGCGGCGTAAGTGGTGCGCAACGCGCCGAAGAAATTGGTTTCGAACTGCCGCCGGTAATCGGCCAGCGTCAGGCGGGCGGCGGCGCCGACCACGCCGAAGCCGGCGTTGGCGATGGCGCCGTCCAGCGCGCCGAACGCCGCCACGCCGGCGGCGACCGCTGATTCGACGTCCCCGTCGACGGTGACGTCGGCGGCGGCGGTCACCACCGACGTTCGCGGCGACAGCTCGGCGGCCAGTGCTTGCAAACGATCCAGGCGGCGCGCTGTAAGAACCAGCTTGGCTCCGCGCGCGCCCAGCTCGCGCGCCAGGCCGGCGCCGATGCCCGCCGACGCGCCGGTGATCAGGAAGACCTTGCCGGCCAGCGAATTCATTTCACTCGCTGAGACGCCGGTCAGGCGTTACCGGGCGCGCGCAGGGCCTGCAGATCGGCGCGCAGGCCATCCTGGGTGAACCCTTCGTGGGTGCGGCGCAGATCGAAATACAGCAGCACCGAGCCCAAGATCGGGATGGGCATCAGCACCATGGTGAACAGATCACCGAAGAACGAACCGAAGAACAGGGCGTGCCGTGGGATGAACACCCAGGCCACGGTCTCTGCCAGCCAGCGCACGAAGGCGAACACGATCAGCACCACCAGCACGCGCAGCCAATCACGGCGCACCAGCTCGATGCTGCGCTTGAGGGCGGCGCGGCCGCCGATGCCTTCGATCAACACCACCGGCGCGACGAAGGTGAACAGAAATCCCAGGATGATTCCCGGCACCACCAGCGCGACGAACCCCAGCGCCACCAGCAGGGCGGCCGGGATCAGCGCCGTCAGCAGCTTGCCCAGGCGGCGAAACAGCAGCATCCACACCTGCGCCCAGCGCGCGTCGCCGCCCAGAATGCGATCGGCCACGCTGATGGTCAGCGCGCCGCTGGTCAGCGGCACGACGATCCCGTGCAGGATGAACGCCGTCACCATCGTTCCCAAAAGGCCCAGCATCACCAGCCAGAATCCGCCCAGCACGGCGCCGGTCGCGACCGCCTGGCGGTGGCTCAGCTCTTCAAAGTTGCGGGCGTTCTGGCGCGAGAACTCGTCGACGGCGCGCGGATCCACCCGGCCGTTCTTCATGCCTTGTTCCAGGGCGTCGCGCGAGGCTTGCGCGGCCTTGCGGCCGAGCTCGTCGGTCTGTTGCACGTAATCGGCCGCCACCAGCGCCGGCGTCATGATCGCCGACAAGGCGAAGGACTTGGCGATCGAGGCGGGCACGAACAGCACCGCGCAGGTGATCAGCAGGGCCTTGGCGTGCGTGCGGTAAAGATCGAAGGCTTCGTGCAGCAGCGTGAAGACGGACTTGCCCTCGGGCCGCGGTTGGCCGGCGCCGGAGGTGGCGTTCACTGGGGCGCCGGTTTCGGTTTCCATGGCCGGCCGAGCATAGCGCAAGCCGTGGTAAAAGATCGCCGTGTCCGCGCGCCGGCCAAAAGGGTCTTCGTCGGCGGTGATGGCGCTGTGCGCGGCGGCGGCGCTGCTTGGTCCGGGAAAGGCGCGCGCGCAGGATGCACCGTCGCCACCTTCATTGCCTCCAGCGGCCGCGCCGCCGGCCGAGCCGACCACGCCGACCCCGCTGGTGGTGCCGCAGGCGCCGTCAGCTCCGCCGCCGCCGGCGCTGGAGACCGTCGCTGCCGCGCCGCCGACGGTGGAACGACCGCGGCTGTCGCTGGCCCTGGGCATGGGCGTGTCGTTCGACAGCACGGGCCTTTCGCCGCAGCGGACGGCGGCGGTCCCGTCATTCTTTGCCGTCGGTGGTTTCGGCGACGGGTTCGCGGGGATCGACTTTGGCGTCTTTGCTTCCACCGCCAGCGGACGCTTTCGGCCGCCCGACGCGCCGGTCGATCGCCTGGCGGTGGACGCCATGCTGGTGCTGCGGCCGCTGTGCCACAGCGTCAGCCCCGACCAGACGGCGTGGGGGTGGCGCTTGCTGCGCACGCTGGGCGGCGAGCTGGGCGTCGGTTTCGAACGCGACGGCCGCGGCGTTTCAGCCGAGCAGCGCACCGGCGCGCGCGTCGGGGGCCGCATCGAACTGCCGCTGACCGCGGCCGCCGATCCCAGCCAACTGCGCCTGCGACTGGCCGTGCGCCGCTTGTTCGCCGGCACCAAGGACACCAACGCCGCCGCCGTGCCGGTCAGCGACAGTGCGCTGGAAGTCTACGGCGCGCTGGCCCTGGTGTTCTGAACGCGCCGTCGGCGACGCAGTCGCTGTTGCTTCACTGAAAGCGGATGTTCCGCATTTTTCCCAGCGCTTGAATGATGTCCAGGTGGACGTCGAAGATGGGCTGGTTGGCCTGGATGCGGGTCAAGATGGGGCCTGGATAGGCGTCGATGCACGACTCGGTCTCGCGCCGATAAACCTCCAGGCGATTCTGGATGATGGCGTCGGAGGCGTCGTCGGTGCGGTTTTGCGCCTGGGCCCGGCGCCGAATGCGATCGATGACGATGGATTCGTCATAGACCGACAGCTTGAAGATCTTGATGACGTTCACCACCTTGTTCAGCAGCTCGACCTGCTGGCCGTTGCGCGGGATCCCGTCGACCAGCACCAGATCGTCGGCGGCCAATTTCATCTGAGACAGGTGATGCGAAAACAGCTCCATGACCAGCGAATCGGGGACCAGGTTGCCTTTGCCCAGGTACTGGTGCACGGCCGCAAACAGCGGGTTGACGGCGGTGAGACCGCGCAGGATGTCGCCCATCGCCACGTGGCGAAACCCGGGCAACATGCTCAGGATCTTTCCTTGGGTGCCCTTGCCGCTGCCGGGATACCCGAATAGCAGAATCGCGCGGTTCATTGTTGGGCGACCACGATAACAGCGCTTCAGCGATCGATGACGAAGTTTTCGCCAGCCAGTTGATTGCGCCCCAGCACGTCGCCCCGTTCGTTTTCGATCGAGACCTGAAGGCGCGCCGCGCCGGCGGCCACCCGCCGCAGCGGGCCCAGGTCCAGAATTTTCGTCGCCCCTGGTGATCGAACCCATCCGCCGCGCCCTGCGGTCCTCGGGTGATGCGGCGGCAATCGCTGGGTTTGGAAGCGAATGCCGTCCAGCGCGGCATCACCCTGCGGTCCGCTCTTGTTCCGGAGCTAACAGAGCGCAAGCAGAAACCAACCCGTCACAATCCCGCGACGAGGTGCTAGTTGCCCGATCGGAGGGCCTCCCACTGCGCCGTCAGCTTTTCATTCCCGGCGTGCGTGCGCAGCGTCGCTGACCAGGTGCCGGGCGCGGGTGGGACTGCGAACACGTCGCCCAGGCGATCGGCGACGCCGGCGTTGTGCGTGTCGATGATGGGCACGGCGCCGCTGTCGATGATCAGATCCAACCCGTCGCCGTTGGCCATGGCGAACCCGGCGTCCAGGCGCGCGGCCAGGGCGGCCATCCCGTCGGTGCAGGCGGTGAGCAAGCACCCGCTGCCCTGGCCGATGTCGGCGCACAGCACGGCATCCAGCGCGGCACAGCCGGCCAGTGTCGTCGGTGGCACGCTGGCCATTGCTGGCGCCGGCGTCGACGCCAGGGCAAACAGAGCGCGCACGGTTCCGGCCGAATCGGCCGGCAACCCGCGGGTCGCCAGCGCCAGCTTGCCGAAGGCTTCCCGCGCCACCGTTCCCAGGCGCAACGTGATCCGCTGTTCGTCCAGCGACAGGATGTCCTTGGCGGCGTCGGCGCGGACGTAAGACGCCTGCAGCACCGGCAAGCCCAGCGGCAGCAAGGCGACGTCGAAGCTGGCGTTGCTGGCGGTGCCGAACTCGACGCTGTCGAAGGTGTGGGTGACGACGAAGACGTTCGGGGTCGGCGTGGCGGCGATGGCCAGATCCGACCGCAAGGTCAAGGCGCTCAAGATCCGGCCGGCGTCGTCGGCGATGCCGCCCAGGCCGACCAGCGCGCCGGGCTTGGGCGCGCCGAACAACGCGGCCAGCAGGGCGTCATGGCTGGGCAGGCCGTCGCTGTCGCGGCTGCTGCGACAGGCGGACAGCCCGCCGCCCGCCGCCGGCAACAGCACCCCCCGTCGCGCCGCCACCGCCGCGCCGATCGGGCCTTCGCCGCCGTCGACCGGCTGGCAGTCGTCGGGATCGCCGGGAATGCCACCGCTGAGCGCGTCCAGCGTGCAGTCAAGCCAAAGCTGCGCGGGATCGAGCGGGCAATCCTGCAGATCAACCCAGGGCGCGACGATGAACGCCTCGGCTGCCGGTGGATTGGTGAAGGCGAAGTGTGACGTCGCCTCGAACTTCCCCACCGGGCTCGGATCAGCATCGCCCATCGGCAAGGCGACGCGCACCAGATCACCGGGCACCAGCGTCTTGCCGGGCAGATCGACGCAACCCTGGGCTTGCAGCGCTCCGCGCCGATCGCGCGCCCGCCCCACCACCGCGTGCGATAGGACCGTGCTGATGAGATCGAACTCCACCACCCCGTCGGTGCTGGCCACCGTGCGAATGGGCCGCACCGGCGTCGGCAGATGCGCCAGCGACAAGGCGGCGCAGCGGTCGTTGTCAAAGAACGCCACCTCGATGACGGCCACCGCGGTGGCGTTGGCGTCGCCAGCGATGAAGGGCGCGACTTGAATGTTGGCGGCGGTGCCCGCCATCACCAGCACCTCCGCTTCGGCCTCGGCGCTTTGGTTGGCGGTGCTGGCGTGGACGCGAAAGATGGCCGGCTGGCCGGCGTTGACGTTGATCATCGCGGTGCCGGTGGCGTCGGTCAGCGCGCTATCGCTGGCCAGCGTCGCGCCCTGGGGTTGGCTGCCGATGGTGGGATCGTCGACGATGGAAAAACTGATCGGCTGCCCGGGGACGCCGGCGCCGTCCGGCGTGCGCAGCACGAAATTCAGCATGCCTCGATCGCCGGGGGGGATCTGCACGGTGTCCGAGACCGGCGCCAGCACCAGATCGGTCGGCACGCCGGTGTCGGGCGCGGCGGTGTGCGTGCTGCACGCCGATGCGAACACCGCCGCCACCAGCGCGGCCGGCGCGCCGGCGCGGCGTCGCCTGTGGACAGGCTGTGGGTAGATTGGCATTCGCTGAATCATCGCTGCGAGATCGAACGCGACCGGTTTTTGGTCTGGACCGGTGACGCGGCAAAGGCCAAGCTCGAACGCTGTCCATGGCCGAGTTCACGCATCTGCACCTGCACACGCAGTATAGCCTGCTCGACGGAGCGATACGCCTCGACGACCTGTTCCCGAAGGTGCTGGAACGGGGGATGAAACAGGTGGCCATCACCGACCACGGCAACCTGTTCGGCGCCCTCGACTTCTATCAGAAGGCCAAAGCTCACGGGGTCAAGCCCATCTTCGGCTGCGAGACGTATATCGCCCCCGACCGCCACGACAAGACCGAACGCCGAAGCAATCACCTCATCCTGCTGGCCAAGGACAACGTCGGCTGGAAGAACCTGTCGTACCTGAACTCGATGGGTTACCTGGAAGGGTTTTATTACAACCCGCGCATCGACAAGAAACTTCTGCGCGAGCACAGCCAGGGATTGATCGGCTTGTCGGCGTGCCTCGGCGGCGAGGTGGCGCAGACCATCATGCGCCGCGGAGCCGAGGCCGGCGAGACCGCCGCGCGCGAGTTCGAGGACATCTTCGGCAAGGGCAACTTCTTCTTGGAGCTGCAGCCGAACGGCCTGGAAGAGCAAGAGACGGTGAACGGCCATCTGATCGAGATGTCCAAGCGCACCGGCATCCCGCTGGTGGCCACCAACGACTGTCACTATCTGAACAAGGCCGACGCCCGCGCGCACGAGATCCTGATGTGCGTGCAGCAAAAGAAGACCATCCACGACGAAAAACGCATGCACCATCGCAACGACGCCTTCTTCGTGAAGACGCCGGCGGAGATGGACGCGTACTTCGCGCACATTCCCGAGGCGATGGAGAACGCCGCCCGCATCGGCGAGCTGTGCAAGGTGACGTTCGATC
Organism: Polyangia bacterium; assembly: GCA_036268875.1. Taxonomy (GTDB): domain Bacteria; phylum Myxococcota_A; class Polyangia; order Fen-1088; family Fen-1088; genus DATKEU01. The sequence goes on from DATATI010000088.1 coordinate 55,085, forward strand.
TGGGCCAGACCTTCCTGCCCCGGTTTCAGGTGCCCGACGGCTACAACGCCGACACCTACGTGTTCGAGCTGGCCCGCGAAGGCCTGCGCAAGCGCATCGAGGAGACGCACAAGCGCGGCCAGAAGATCGACGGCGACGTCTACGCCGCCCGGCTGGAGCTGGAGCTGGGCGTCATCCAGAAGATGCAGTTTTCGGGCTATTTTTTGATTGTCTGGGACTTCATCCGTCACGCCAAGGAGCGCAACATTCCGGTCGGCCCGGGCCGCGGCTCCGGTGCCGGATCGCTGGCGGCGTACGCCCTGCGCATCACCGACATCGATCCCATCCTGAACAAGCTGCTGTTCGAGCGCTTCTTGAACCCCGAGCGCGTGTCGATGCCGGACTTCGACATCGACTTTTGCATGAACCGGCGCGACGAGGTCATCCGCTACGTCACCGACAAGTACGGCAAGGACAACGTCGGCCAGATCGTCACCATGCACCAGATCAAGGCGCGCAGCGGGATCCGCGACATCGCCCGCGCCATGGCCTTGCCCTTCGCCGAGGCGGACAAAGTCGCCAAGTTCGTCCCCGAGCCGATCCAGGGCAAATCGCCGCCCATCGCCGAGGCGATCGAAAAAGAGCCGCGTTTAAAACAGCTCTACGACGAGAACGCCACCTATCGCGAGCTTTTGGACATCGCCAAGGGCCTGGAGGGTCTGAACCGCCACGCCGGCACGCACGCCGCCGGCGTGGTCATCGGCGACAAGCCGCTGTGGGAGTACGTGCCGTGCTTCCGGCCGGCCGGCGAAGAGGGCATCGTCACCCAGTACGACAAGGACATGGTCGAGAAGGCCGGCCTGGTGAAGTTCGACTTCCTGGGTTTGAAGACCTTGACCGTCATCCAGACCTGTTTGGATCTGGTCAATCGCGAGAAGGCGGCGGCGGGCGAGGGCCCGCTGGACCTGTCGGCGGTCGGCACCGACGACGCCGAGGTCTACAAGATGATCTCCAAGGCCGACGTCACCGGCGTCTTCCAGCTGGAATCGAGCGGCTTTCGCGAGCTCTTGAAGAAGCTGAAACCCGACTGCTTCGAAGACATCGTGGCAGCGGGCGCGCTTTACCGGCCGGGGCCGCTGGAGGGCGGCATGGTCGACGATTTCATCGACCGCAAGCACGGCAAGAAGAAGGTCGAGTACGACCATATCTTGCTGGAGCCGATCCTCCGCGACACCTACGGCGTCATCGTCTACCAAGAGCAGGTCATGCAGATCTCGTCGGCGCTGGCGGGTTACTCGCTGGGCAAGGCCGACCTTCTTCGCCGGGCCATGGGCAAGAAGAAGGCCGAGGTCATGGCCAAGGAGAAGGCCGGTTTCCTCGACGGCGCCAAGGTCAAGCAGATCGACAGCAAGATCTCCGAGCGCGTCTTCGATCTGATGGAGAAGTTCGCCGGCTACGGCTTCAACCGCAGCCACAGCGCCGCCTACGGCATGCTGACGTATCAGACGGCATACTTGAAACGCTACTGGCCGGTGGAGTTCTTCGCCGGCTTGCTCACCTGCGACAAGGACAACACCGACTCGGTGGTGAAGTTCATCGCCGAAGCGCGACAGAGCGGCATCGAGGTCCTGCGCCCCGACGTCAACGAATCCGACACTGATTTTACCGTCGTCGCGACGACGGTGAAGTCGGCGACGACGGCCGGCGACAAGGGCGCGGTGAAAAAGTCGATCCGCTTCGGTCTGGGCGCGGTGAAAGGCGTCGGCGAAGGCGCGGTCGAGGTGATCAAGGCGGCGCGCGACGAGGGCGGGGCGTTCCTGTCATTGTTCGATTTCTGCAAGCGCGTCGACGGCCGCAAGGTCAACCGCAAGGTGCTGGAGGCGCTGGTCAAGTCGGGCGCCTTCGACGGCGTCGCCAGCAACAACAGCGTGTCGCGCGCGCGGCTGTTCGCCGCCATCGGCCTGGCGTCGGACCGCGCCGCCGCGGCCCAGCGCGAGCGCGAGAGCGGCCAGACGTCACTGCTGGCTTTGTTTGGCGGCGGCGGGAGCAACGGCGCATCCACGTCCAATGGGAGCAATGGCCACGGCAAGAGCGGCCACGGTTCGTTCATCGAAGAAGATCGCTACCCCGACGCCGACGAATGGTTCCCCAAAGAGATTCTCGCCTACGAGAAAGAGTCGTTGGGTTTCTATATCAGCGGCCACCCGCTGGATCGTTACGCGGGCGAGCTGCGGCGCTTCACCACCGCCACCACCGCCAATTGCACCGAGAAGGGCGTGCGCGCCGATGTGGTGCTGGGCGGCATCGTCTCGAATTATCAGGAACGACCGATGAAGAGCGGCAACGGCAAGTACGCCTTCTTCACTTTGGAAGATCATTTCGGGCAGATCGAATTCATCGTGAACAGCAAGAAGGTCGAGGAATACCGCGACATCTTGCAAAAGGACGATCCGCTGCTGGTCTACGGCACCGTCGACATGCCCTTCGGCGAGGGCGAGACCGCGCGCGAGCGCCTGCGCTTCAACGACGCCAAGCTGCTGTCGGAGATCCGGCGGCAGAAAAGCTCGCAGCTGGACATCCACCTCAACGCCGATCTCATCAACGACGGCCAGATGGTGGCCCTGGAAAAGCTGCTGCGTGAACACACCGGGCCCTGCAAGACCCAGCTGCGCCTGGAGATCCCCAAGCGCAGCGAGACCGTGCTGGATCTCGGCGAAGAATACAAAGTCGCCGCCACCGACGACCTGCTGGCCCGGATCGAGATGCTGTTCGGCCAGCGCGTGGCCGTGCTGCGCTAGCGACGGGACAACGCCTGCTCTTCGCGATCGCGCGGCTGGCCAATTTGTCTTGGCCCTTCGAATTCCGGCATTTACGCCAGTGCACCTTGCTGGCGCGCCTTGTTGGCGCGGCTCGTCGACGGTGGCTATCTGGACTTGGCCCGCCGGTCACCCTATCGTGCTGCCACACAAGCGCGTTGCGCACCCTGGAGGATCTGCGTGAAAAAATCCGTTTCCCTCGCTGTCGGACTGCTTTCGTTATTGCTGCTCGCGCGGGCCAGCTGGGCTCAGACACCAGCGCCGATCGCGCCTCCCCCGTCGAATCCGCCGCCGTCGCTCGTTCAGCCAGCCAACACCGGCACCAGCACCGGCGAAAAAGGCATCTCGGTGTGGGCGATCCTTCCCTGGCGCGGCATCGGAGCCGGCGCGCGCTATATGTTGCCGCTGCCGATCACCTCACTTTTAACCCACACGTCCTTGCACGATAGCTGGGCGCTGGAATTCGGCGCCGATTTTTATCACTGGGACTGTGGCTTCGCGACCAACAACTGCGGCTGGAACGAGATCCTTCCGGTGGTGGGCATGATGTGGAAGGTCGACCTCACCCCGCAGTTCACCGTCTATCCGAAGATCGAAGCCGGCTATCCCATCGGCTGGTACTCGGGCCCAGGTTTCACCGGCCGGGAGAGCTTCGCCAGCTTCTACGTCTCGGGCGGCGCCGGTCTCTTGTACAAGCTCAGCAACGGCCTCACCCTGCGCGCCGAGGCCAGCAGCTATGACATCAAGGGTGGCGTGGGCTGGCTGTTCTAATTCGTCACCTTCGTCTGTCACAAAAGAGGCGTCGCGATCATCGCGGCGCCTTTTTCTTTTTCGCGAAATAACTACTCCCGCTTGTGACGGCGGCGGCGCCAGCGACGGGCCGGCCGACAGTTCCGAGACGGCACAATCGCTGTACGACAAATATGGCGGCGCCCCGACGGTGGCCAAAGTGGTGGATGACGCCGTCGCCGGCGTCCTGGCAGACTGTCAAGAGTCGCCGTACTTCGCGGTCGTGGGAACCGCGAACCACGACAGCGTGGCGCGTTTGAAGAGCTGCCTGCGCTTGCAGTTCACTGTCCTCATGGGCGGGCCGGGCATGTACCCGGGAACGAACGACGAGGGCGATACGTGCGTGAACATGAAGGCCATCCACACCGGCCTGGAAATTCCCGGTGCGGTGCGCGAACGTGTCGGCGGCGGCGCTGGGCGCGTCGGCCGGCGGGCCGGTCAACGAATTGATCTTCGCGTTCAATCCAGCCGGGCGGCTGATCAGCGTCGACGTCCTGCGGGCGGGACTGTCGCCGGCGGACGCCGCCGCGGTCTTCACTAAACAGACCGGCGCCCTTCGCGCAGCGCTGGGGACGGCGCCGGTGCAGGTGGGCGATCCGTCACCGGGCTATCTCGGCTCGGGCCGGTCGCGCACCGTTCTGGCCAGCTATCGCTACGCGGACTATCTGGCGTCGGTGACGGCGATGGCCATGCCGTCCGGCGTCTCGGTGCGCGCGCAGTATCAGTCCGCCACGCACGTGCAGTAAGCGTTGTGGCGCCGTCAGCCGCGCTGCCGATCGTGTTTGATCCGCAGGCGCAGCGACGGCTCTTCACCGATCGGATCGACCGCCACGCGGAAGCCGGTCCCGTCGGCGACGTGCGGGGGGAACGGCACGCAGACCGTGACCTCCTCGACGATGGTGCCTTCGTACTCGCAGCGCGTGCACCACAGCCGGTTCTTCTGCGCCACGCCGCCGCAGGTTCGGCAGGGAATGCGACAGGGCAGGGTGATGGCGGCGGTGCCGCCGCGGCGGATCTCGGCGGCGTTCAGCAAGAGATCCAGCGATCCGTCGGCGTGCCGGCGGGCCGCCGCGCTGGCGATCAACTTATCCAGCGGACCGCTCAAGCGATCGATGACGTCCGGCCCGGTGCCGCTGCCGCCGAAGGTGACGTGCCGTCGCTCGCGGTAGGGGCCGGCGTTATCGGGATCGCCGGGTGAGCCGGACCCGGTCTTTCCCGTCGCCGCCGCCGTCAGGCCGGCTGCCGCTCGCCTGGCGTCGTACGCCGCGCGCGCCACCCCGTCGGACAGCACGCGGTAGGCGTCGGCGATCTGCTGAAAGCGCGCCGTGCCGGCCGGGCCGGCCCGATCGGGGTGAAAGCGCAGGGCCAGGTGCCGATAGGCGCGCCGGATCTCGGCGGCACTTGACGAGGCCGCCACGCCCAGCACCGCGTAGAGATCGATCGTCTCATTCGCCCGCACCGCTCGTGGCTCCTAGACTAGCCGCCGCGGCGCAGGCGCTCGATCACCCGGCGATCTCGCTTGGTCGGCCGTCCGCCGCCGGTGAACTGCAACGTCGGCGCGTTCTTCAATTGGTAGGCCAGCGTCTCGCGCGCCTGCCGGCTTGCCGCTGTTTCTTCGTACAGCGTGGCCGCCACCTTGGCCGGGCCGCGCAGCTCGCTGAGGCCGCGCACCACGAGCTGATATTCGAAGGGCGGACGGCGAATCATCACCACGTCGCCGACGTGAATCAGCCGCGACCGCTTGGCCCGCTCTCCGCCGACGTCGATCTTGCCGCCGTCCACCGCCTGCGCCGCCGCCGATCGGGTCTTGAAAAAGCGCGCCGCCCACAGCCATTTGTCCAGGCGCACGCGGTCGCTGGCCGTCGGCTCGACCACGTCAGGCGTCCTTCCCGGTGATCGCCGCGTACTGGCGACGGGCCGGCACCGACACCAGCTTGTGCTCGGGCAAGATGAGGGCGGTCAGGCGGCGGCCGTAGACGCAGCCGGTGTCCAATCCGGTGGCGTGCGGGTGTTCCTGCAACCCGCGGACGGCGTCGTGTCCGAAAACAACGTGCGCCGGACCCCGCCACGTCGACGCCCAGGGCACGCCCTCGATGCGGCTCGACGGTTTGCCGTCGTCGGTGATGCTTCGCAAGGTCAGCAGATATTTGCGCTCTTGATCTTCCAGGGCCACCCCCGGCACCAATCCGCCGTGCACCACCAGCAGTTGCTGGGTGGCGGCGGCGCCGGCCGGGAACGACAGCGTCAGCGGCCGCGCACGCAGCCAGTCCCAATCCGCCGGCGTCAGCGTGGCGGCGATGCGCTCGTACTCGGGGCGTTTTTTTTTCGCGCCGCCCGCATCGTCACCGTCGCCGTTTGGTCCCAGCCGCAACAGATGCGCGTCGTGATTGCCCAGCACCGCCGCCGCCCCGGCTTCGCGCGCCCACTGCAACACGCCCAGCGAGTCCGGTCCCTTGGCCACCAGATCACCCACCAGCGCCAGCCGGCTGTCGTTGATGCCGCCGCACGTTCGTACCAGCCGGACCAGCTCGTCCAGGCAGCCGTGAACGTCGCCAATAATGATGGTTCGCATCGCGCCCGTGCTTGGAATTTAATCCGACCGCGTTCCTGATACTTGAGTAATTCGCCTTTCCGGCCGAGACTAGGTTCAGTGAGGACGTTTCTCGCTGCCCTGGTGCTGACCGCCGCATTGTGGCCCTGCGCGTCCGTGCGCGCCGAATCCGCTCCCCGCGTTTCGGTGCAACCGTTCGACGGTGACGTCGGCCCGGCGCTGCGCGACTATGTCGCCCGGGCGCTTCGCGTCCACGGCTACCAGATCGTCACGTCGATCCCGCGCGCCGCCGGCACCGGCCCCTATCTGTCGCTGGCCCAGGATCACCGCCTGACCGCCTTCGTCACCGGCGACGTCGAGGTTCACGGCAGCCGCCGCGCGATCACCTTCCTGGTGTGGAACGGCGCCACCGCTTCAGTGGTGGGCCGCTGGTCCGCGGAGGCGTCGTCCAAACAGATCCGGCACACCGTCGCCCGCGGTTTCTGGAAGCACCTGTCGAAGGCGCTGGCCGAAACCCAAGCGCCGCCACGGTCGGAGTTCGATCCCGCGCCGACGAAGTACATCGACGCCAGCCTGGCCGATCGCTAGGCGGCACTCAAGGCGGTGTCTGACCGCTACTCGTTGACCGTCACCTTGATCATTTTGATCGGCGTCTTCGGGCGATCGCCGCCGTCGCGTGGAGCGCCGGCGATCTTGTCGACCACGTCCATCCCTTCCACGATCTTGCCGAACACCGGGTGCTTCGACGGTCCGGGTGAAAACCAATCCAGGTACGGGTTGGGGACGACGTTGATGAAGAACTGCGAGCTGCCCGAGTTCGGGCGGCCGGTGTTGGCCATGGACAGCGTCCCGCGATCGTTCGATATCTTGGCGTCGGCGGGATGCTCGTCCTGGATGGTGCCGTCGGGGCCGTTGCCGGTGCCGGCGCGCGGGCTTTGCGGGTCCTTGCTGAACGGACACCCGAACTGGACCATGAACTTGTCGATCACCCGGTGAAAGTGCAGGCCGTCGTAGAAGCCGGCCTTGGCCAATTTCGCGAAATTTCCCGCGGTGAGAGGCATCTTGTCGTTGAAAAGCTCGATGGTGAAGTCGCCGAGGGACGTGCTCATCAGGACGGTCGTGTTTGCCATGCGCGGCAGCTTAGCACTGGTTGCCGCTGGCGGTCATGGCTGCGCGCGGCCCCGACCGGCGATACACTGACGCCGGCAATGGCAGGCCGCACGTACAAGGTGGTGATCGGCGTGATGGGACCGGCGGCGTGCGATCCGGCCACCGCCGAGCTGGCCCGCGCCGTCGGTCGCGGCATCGCCGAACGGGGCGCCGTGCTTCTGTGCGGCGGGCGCGGCGGCGTGATGGAGGCGGCGGCGGAAGGCGCGCGCGGCGCCGGCGGCCTGACCATCGGCGTGCTACCCGGCGAGGACGCGCGCCAGTCGGCGCCCAACGCTTTCGTCGACGTGGCGCTGTTCACCGGCCTCGGCGAAGCCCGCAACTGGGTCAACGTCTGCGCCAGCGACGCCATCATCGCCATCGGTGGCGGCTTCGGCACGCTGTCGGAGATCGCTCTCGGCTTGAAAGCCCGGCGGCCGGTGATCCTGGTCGGCTCGTGGCGGTTCGAAGTGGACGGCGCGACGCCCAACCTGCCGCGTGCCGATCACGCTACCCAGGCCGTCGAGCTGGCCTTTGAAGCACTGGAAGCCGCCTCACGCGCTGGGACGCGTGGAGCATAGGCCGGCTTGGCTGGCTGGAGCTCATCGCGGGAGGTTCGGAAACCTTTGAGGGTTCTGAGCTAAGGCCAAGTGAAGGTCGCGACCACTGGACCGTGGTCGCTGGTGCCGACCTCACGGTAGGCCTCGCACTTCGTCGCGCGCGCGGCCACCGCCTGGCTGGCCAGGATGTAGTCGATGCGCCAGCCGATGTTGCGCTGGCGCAGGTTCCGCCACGGCGCCCACCAGGTGAAAAGATCGTCGGCGTCTGGGTGCAGCGCCCGCGCCACGTCGATAAGGCCGTGGCCCAGCAGATGATCGAAGGCGGCGCGCTCCTCGGGAAGCTGGCCGATGGCGCTGTCCTTGCGTTCGCGCGGGTGCACGTCACGCGCGGTGTGGGCGATGTTGATGTCGCCGCACACCACCAGCGGCGTGGCGCTTTCGTGTACGGCGGCGACGTAAGCGTCCAGCGCGGCGAAGAACTTCATTTTCGCCGCGAAATCCTTGCCCCCGTTGGGGACGTAGATCGAAACCACCAGCAGGCCGTTGATGGCGGCGGCCACCACGCGGTGTTCGTGGTCGAACTGCGGGTGGAAAAATTTGGGGCGCTCGGCGACGGCGTCCTTGCGAACGTGCAAGCCCACGCCGGAGTAACCCTTGCCGCCGTGCCAGTAGCACCAGTACCCGTCGATCGACACCAGCGACTCGGGGATCTGCTCGGGCGCCGCTTTGATCTCTTGCAGGCAGATCACTTCGGGCTGCTCGGCCTTGATCCACTCTTCCAGTTGCACCTGCCGGGCGCGGATGCCGTTCACGTTCCAGGTCGCGATCTTCACCGCCTCGATCTACCATGACCGCATGTCTGGCGCGGGCGGGTCGGGCGTGCCTGCCGACGGCGCCGCCCAGCGCGCCACTAATAGCCGCGCCACCACCGTCATCGCCGCCGGCTTGATCGTGACGGCGCTCGGTTGGCCGATGACCCTGGCGCGGCTGCCGTTCGGGCTGTACCTGAAAAATCAGCTCGGCGTATCGCCGCAACAGCTGGCGCTGTTCTGGGCCGGCAGCGCAGCGGTCTGGGCGGGCAAGCCGCTGGCCGGTTTTCTCTGCGACAGCGTGCCGCTGTTCGGATCGCGGCGGCGATCATATCTGGTGGCCGGCAGCGTGGCGTCGGGCGCGCTGTGGGCGACGATGGCGGTGGTGCCGCGTTCGTATGGCGCGCTGCTAGCGGTGGCGATCGCGCTCAACGCCGCGCTGTTGATGGTCAGCGCGGCGGTGGGCGGTTTCCTGGTCGAGGAAGCGCAGCGCCGCGCCGCCACCGGGCGCCTGAGCGGTCTGCGCCTAGCCATCGACGCGGTGGTGGCGCTGGGGGCCGGACCGCTGGGCGGCTGGCTGGCGCTGCGGGCGTTCGGCTGGACGGCGGCGGTGGGGGTGGTCGTGGTGTTGCCGCTCGGGCCGCTGGCCTTCGCTTGGGCGCGCGAGCCAGCGCGTTCCCGCGCCCTGCGCGCCACTGAGGCGTGGCGATCGGCGTTGGTGGCGCTGCGCGCGCGTCCGGTGTGGGCGGTGCTGCTGTTCGTATTTGTCGCGTATCTGCCGCCCGGATTCGGGACGGCGCTTTTTTTTCGCCAGCAGGACGCGTTGAAGATGGACGCCCGCACGATGGGATTTCTGCAAATGCTGGGCGGTGGCGGGGCGCTGGTCGGCGCGGCGATCTACGCGTGGCTGTGCCGGCGGTTCTCTTTGCGCGCGCTGCTGCTGGTGGGGATTGCTCTCAACGTGGCCAGCACGCTGGCCTATGTCGGCTACGACGGGCTGCGATCCGCCGAGTTAATCACCGTCGCCGCGGCCCTGGTCGGTCCGCTGGCGTTGCTGCCGTACTACGATCTCGCTGCGCGCGTGGTCCCGCGCGACAGCGAGAGCTTCGGGTACGCCCTGATCCTGGGCGCGCAGAACCTGGCGTCGATCGTCGTCGCCGAACCGGCGGGGGCGTATCTCTTCGGCGCGCTCCACGTCTCGTTCGAACGGTTGGTGCTGATCAACACCGTTTGCACCGCCGCCGTGTTCTTGTTCGTGCCGCTGTTGCCGGCGGCGCTGCTGGCTGGTCGCGACGCTTGACCCAGCGTCACGGCGCGGGCGGCAATTCCAGGCGCGTCAGCCAGTAATCGGCGTCGAAGGTCTGGTCGCCGGTTAGTTGCCGCCACAGGCGCAGCCGGTTGACGATCTCCAGCCGCGCTTCGTTGCCGTGCCAGGGTTCGGGCGTGGTCAGCGCGTCGCGCACGGCGGCGGCCAGCGCGCGCTCGGCGCCGGTCCAGGCGAACCGTTGCGGGGCGCTGGGGTTGAGGCGCAGCTTCAGCATGTGGCGCCGCGCCCGGGTGCGGTTCGGCTGCCCGCAGTGCCAGGTGCCGTGGTGACAGACCAGCAGCGATCCGGCCGGGCAAACCATCGGAAGCTGCCCGAGAAAATTCTGATAGCGGGCGATGTCCGATTCGTGAACGCGGCGCAGGTGGCTGCCAGGCAGGATCATCGTGCCGCCCATCTCGCGTGGCGTCTCGTGGAAGAAAAAGAACAGCTGGATGTCGAAGGCGGCGGTCCGCGGATCGATGATGGCGTCGGCGTGCCAGGGCTGGCTCCAGCGCTGCTGCGCCTCGACCGTGTGGGCGTGGTGGTGGTCGTAAAGAGCGCCCGGGCCGAGCAGACTGTCGATGATTCCGCGCACCACCGGCAGGCGCACCACCGCGGCGATGCCGGCCCCGTCGGGCCAGATCTGCTGCAGCGGTCGCCCGGCCCAGCGCGATTTTTCGTCGCCGGCTTTAGATGCAAAGGCGCCGGGGCGGGCGTTGGTTTCGATCTCGCGCAGCGCCTCGGCGCACAGCGGATGGGGAATGATCGAATCGAAGCGCAAAAAACCCCGCGCCACGAAGGCGGCCAGCTGCGCCGCGGTCAGCCGGAGCACGGGCTCCTCGATCGGGGCGAGCGTCTCGCGCGCGGCGGTCACGGTGCCTCCGGCAGGGTGAGCAATTTTTCCAGCACCACCTCGAAGCGCAAATAGGATGTCTGGTGCTCCTGCCCGGGCAGCGGCGGCTGCAGGGTCGGTAGCTGAATGACCCGCCAGCCGTCTTGCATTGCCGCCAGCGCGCTGGGGTACGGCGGCGTGTCGCTGTCACCGGACATCCCGGTCTTGCCGCCGGCGCCGTCATACATCGCCCAGGCCTGCGTCGGACTGCCCAGATCCGAGTTGGCCAGATACAAGATCAAAAGCTGCTGCCGGAGCACGGCTTTTGATCATAGCAGTGGCGGGCGACCGACGGCGCGCGGCCGTCGTTACTCGCTGGCGCGCGCCGGGGCCAATGCGCCACAAGCGGCGATGGCGCTGATCAGCTGATCGCGGTCGAACGGCTTGTTGATCACCGGGTGGTTGCCGTTCTCGATGAAGGCGCGCGAACGGGGGGTGTACGCCCCGCTGGTCATGAAGATCATCCGCTGCGCCATGCTGGGGTTGGTCTCTTCCAGTTCACGCAGCAGGGTCATGCCGGAGATCTCTTCCAGCATCAGATCGCACAAGATGACGTCGAAGCGCGCGCCGGTCTCCAGCAGATCCTTCGCTATCACCGACCCGCGCACGAACGTCACCTCGTACGCCGGGCCCAGGATATAGCGCAGAGCGCGCAGCATCATCGGCTCGTCGTCGATCACGAGGACGTGGCTGCCGGCCGTGGCGCGCGATTCGGGCGCAGGCGAGGACGGCTTTTCGGGCTCTGCGTTCTTGGTCGGGGCGATCGTCGGCAGGACCACGCGAAAGGTGGTGCCGCGGCCCACCTGGCTGTCGAAGGTGATCTCGCCGCCCAGCGCCGACACGATCCCCTGACATACCGAAAGCCCCAGGCCGGTTCCTTGTCCGACGGGTTTGGTGGTGAAGAACGGTTGAAAGATCCGTTCCTGCAGCTCGGCCGGAATTCCCGCGCCGGTGTCGGTGATCTCCACCAGCGCGCGGCCGGGAGACAGCGCCCGCATGGTCACCTGGATTTGCTGGTCGCGGGCGTTTCCGTCCGGCATGGCCTGCATCGCGTTCAGCAGCACGTTGGTGAAGACCTGTTCGACACGACTGCGATCGCCGCGCACTTGTGGGTGGCCTTCCAGCTCGGTGGACAGCAGGGCCTGGTGGCGAATCTGACCTTGCAGCAAGAAGATCGACGATTCCAGCGCCGTGCGCAGATCGACGATGGCGTTGGCGTCCTCCATCTGGGTCGGGGCGACCAGCTGGGCCTGGTTGACGATCTTGGCGATGCGGCGCGTGCCGGTCAGCGTGTCCGCCAGGATGTCGCAGGCCTCCTTGCTGCCCGGCCCCAGGGTCGTCGGCAAGACGTCGATGAGGTACTGCAGGTTGGCCATCACGTAAGTCAGGGGATTGTTCACCTCGTGGGCGATGCCGGCGGCCAGCGTGCCCAGCGCGGCCAGCCGATTGGCCACCGCCAGCCGCCGGTGCCGCGCGCCCTGGATCACCGCGGCGATCCGCCCCAAAAGTTCGCTGAAGTCGATCGGCTTTTTCACGTAGGCGTCGGCGTCAATGGCCTGAGCCTTGGCGCTGCCGTCGGCGGACATCGCCACCACCGGTATCCCGGCCAGCAGCGGATCTTTCTTTTGCTCGACCCGGAACTGCCAGCCGTCCATCACCGGCATCATCAAATCCAGCAGGATGACGTCCGGTGGACTGGACACCTTGAGGTGGGTCAGGGCGTCCTGACCGTTGCGGAAAGAAGACAACTGCAGCCCTTCGTCGGACAGCATCTGTCCCAGCACGTCGCGGATGGCGGAGTCATCCTCGACCAACAGGGCACGCGTGCCATGCAACGACACGGTCTGCAGCGGAGACATCGCGGACGAAACAGTAAGGACCCCTATTGATTTAACAAGGGGGGCCACCGCAGTTCATGGATGGGATCCTAACAATTCGTTCACCAGCGGGCCGCTGATGTACCTTTCGCCGCCGTCACCGACCATGAAGACGATGGTTTGGCCGCGTTGGTGGGGCTGCTCGGCCATCCGCAGGGCGGCGGCCAGGGTGGCGCCTGACGAGATCCCGGCCGAGATTCCTTCTTCGCGGGCCAGCCGGCGGGCGTGGGCGAATGCCTCCTGGTCGGAGATGGGCACCACCTCGTCGATGACGGCGCGGTTCAGCAAGGGGGGGATGAATCCCGCCCCGATGCCCTGTATGAGGTGGTTGCTGGGTTTTTTGCCGGAGAGCACGGCAGCATTGGCCGGTTCGACCGCCACCACCTTCACGCTCGGTTTGTGGCTTTTCAGCACCTCGCCCACGCCGGTGATGGTGCCGCCGGTGCCGACCCCGCTGACGAACACGTCGACGGCGCCGTCGGTGTCGGCCCAGATTTCCGGGCCGGTCGACTGGCGGTGGGCTTCGGCGTTGGCCAGGTTGCGAAACTGATCCAGGGCCACCGCGCCCGGCGTCGCCTGGCGCAAGGCCTGGGCGCGATCGACCGCCTCGCCCATCAGCGTCCCCGGCGTCAGCGTTACCTGCGCGCCCAGGTAGCGCAGCAACGACAGGCGTTCTTTGGACATGCGTTCGGGCATGGTGACGATCAGCCGATACCCTTTGGTCGCCGCCACGAACGCCAGAGCGATGCCGGTGTTGCCGCTGGTGGCTTCGACGATGGTGCCGCCCGGTCGCAGCAGCCCGGCGCGTTCGGCGTCGTCGACCATGGCGGCGGCGATGCGATCCTTCACGCTGCCGCCCGGGTTGCGCGACTCCAGCTTGGCCAGCAGGCGAACGCCGGTTTCGCGGCCGATCCGGCGCAGCTCGACGAGCGGGGTCTTCCCGATGGTGGCCGCCACGCCCGGGTAGATCATCGACCGGTGAGTGTACTACCTGTCCGCCTGTCGCGACTCGATCAGCTTCTTGGCGCCCAGCGTTCCCAGCGCCAGCAGCGTGAGGATCGACGCCACGGCGAAGGCGCCCGACAGGTTGTATTCGTTGTACAGGATCTCCACGTGCAGCGGCAGCGTGTCGGTCTGTCCGCGGATGTGCCCGGAAACCACCGACACCGCGCCGAACTCGCCCATCGCCCGGGCGTTGCACAGCACCACGCCGTAAAGCAGGCCCCATCGCACTTTGGGCAGCGTGATCGTCCACAGGATCTGCCAGCCGCTGGCGCCCAGGGTCAGTGCCACCTCTTCCTCGTCGCTGCCAAGGTCTTGCATCACCGGCAGCACCTCGCGCGCCACGAAGGGAAACGTCACGAAGGTGGTGGCCAGAACGATCCCCGGCACGGCAAAGATGATGTGGATGTCGTGCGCTTCCAGCCACGGACCCAGCACGCCGCGCGCGCCCAGCAACAACACGAAGATGAGGCCCGCGATCACCGGCGACACGCTGAACGGCAGATCGATCAACGTCAGCAACGCGCTTTTGCCGGGGAAGCGATACTTCGAGATCAACCAGGCCGCAGCGATTCCGAAGACCACGTTCATCGGCACGGCGATGGCCGCCGTCAGCAAGGTCAAGCGAAACGCCGACCGCGTCTCGGGATCGGCGATGGCGTCGGCATATGCGTGAAAACCCTTTGCCAGCGCTTCGGTGAACACCGACACCAGTGGCAGCAGTACGAACAGGCCCAAAAAAAACAGGCTGGCGCCGATCAACGTCCGGCGCAGCCAGGCCGGATCGCGCAGGGCCAGCGGTTTGGCGCCCGCCACGTCAGGCCCGCCCGCCGCGTCGCTGGATGAGTCCTTGCAGCAGGTTGATCACCAGCATCAGCGCAAACGACGCCGCCAGCATGAAAAGAGCGATGGCCGTGGCGCCCGCATAGTCATACTGCTCGAGCTTGGTGACGATCAGCAGCGGGACGATCTCCGTACGCATCGGCATGTTGCCCGAGATGAAGACGATCGATCCGTATTCGCCCAGTCCCCGGGCGAAGGCCAGCGTGAATCCGGTCAGCAACCCCGGAAGGACCGCCGGGAACATCACCCGCCGGACCGTCTCCAGGCGCGAGGCGCCCAGCGTGGCCGCCACCTCCTCCATGTTGGGATCGATGTCGATCAAGATCGGCTGCACGGCGCGCACCACGAACGGCAACCCGACGAAGGTCATGGCCACGGCGATCCCGGCCGGCGCGAAGGCGATCTTGATCCCGTGTGGCTCCAGCCACCGACCGAGCCAGCCGTTTTCGGCGAACAGCGACGTGAGGGCAATGCCGGCGACCGCCGTCGGCAAGGCGAACGGCAAGTCGACCATGGCGTCGATCAAGCCGTGGCCTGGAAATTCATAGCGCACCAGCACCCAGGCCAGGATCAGTCCGAACACGGCGTTCACCGTCGCTGCCGCAGCGGCCGCGCCGAAGCTGAGCCGGTAGGCCGCCAGGGCCCGCGGCGACAGCACGGCGGCGACCAATTCGTGCGCCGACAGCGCGGTGGTCCTCCAGGCCAACGCCGCCAGCGGGATGAGAACGATCAGCGCCAGGTACGTCAGGGTGATGCCGAACGACAGGCCAAAGCCGGGCAGGGCGCCGCGATTTTTCGCCACGGTTGCCCCGCCTTTCGGATCGACCGCCGACATCTGTTGAATCGCTTGCGCGCCGCCTAGGAACCGGGCTGGTAGATCTGATCAAAGAGG
This sequence comes from Polyangia bacterium, assembly GCA_036268875.1. GTDB lineage: Bacteria > Myxococcota_A > Polyangia > Fen-1088 > Fen-1088 > DATKEU01. The sequence continues at coordinate 70,547 of DATATI010000088.1, forward strand.
GCGCCGTCGGCGAAGTGCGCCTTGTGCGCCGCCTGCCAGCCGCCGAACACCTGGTCGACGGTGAATAGCTTGGTCTTGGTGAACGCGGCGGCGTGCTTGCGAGCGACGGCTTCGTTGGTCGGGCGATAGTGGTGCTTGGCGGCGATCTCCTGGGCGGCGTCGGTGAACAGGAACTTTAGATAAGCCTCGGCGACGGCACGGGTGCCGTGCTTGTCGATGTTCTGGTCGACGACCGCCACCGGCGGCTCCGCCAGCACACTGATCGGCGGGGTCACCACCTCGTACTTGTCCTTGCCCAGCTCGTTCACCAGCAGATAGGCCTCGTTCTCCCAGGCCAGAAGCACGTGGCCGATCCCACGCTGCGAAAAGGTGATGGTCGACCCACGCGCCCCGGAGTCCAGCACCGGGACATTTTTATACAATTCTTTTACGAACTCTTTCGCCTTGGCCTGGTCGTTGTTGTTGGCCTGCAGGGCAGCGCCCCAGGCGGCCAGATAATTCCAGCGCGCGCCGCCCGACGTCTTGGGGTTGGCGGTGACGACGACAGTGCCGGGCTTGACCAGGTCGTCCCACGATTTGATGCCGCGCGGGTTGCCTTTGCGCACCACAAAAACCACCGTCGACGAAAATGGTGCGCTGTTGTTGGGTAGACGCTTCTGCCAGCCGGCGGCGATGCGCCCCGATTTCTCCTGGATGGCGTCAATGTCGTAAGCCAAGGCCAGCGTGACGACGTCCGCGTCGAGGCCGTCGATCACCGACCGGGCCTGCTTGCCGGAGCCGCCGTGTGATTGGTTGATGGTGATCGTCTGGCCGGTCTTCGCCTGCCAATCCTTGGCGAACGCCGGGTTGATCTCTTGATAAAGCTCGCGCGTCGGATCGTACGAGACGTTGAGCAGCTTGGTCTCCGCGCGCGCGGTCCGCGGGGCGGTCGCAGACAGCGCGGCGGCAAACAGGACAGCGGCAACTGGGCGAACGAAAGGCGACCGTAGATGACGGATGAGCGTGGTCATGAAACACCTCGGGGAATGGGAAAGACGTGATGTATCGAACTAGTTCGGACAGCTCATCGCGATTCCCCTCTTCAAATGCTGTAGGCCACGGCGGTGACTGCGCGCAGGCTGGCGTGCGCCACGCGCTGCTGCACGCTGGCCAGGGTTGTTCCGTCCAAAACTTTGGCGATGGCGTCGCGCACTTCTTTCATCACGAGGTGCGTACCGCAGGTCTCTTCGCTGGGGCAGGTTTCGCACCGAACATAGGCGCGTTCGCTGACGCACGGGATGGGAGCCAGGGGGCCATCGATGGCGCGCATGACCTGGCCGATGGTGATCTCGGTGGGCGGCTTGGCCAGCGCGTAGCCGCCGCCTTTTCCTTTCTTGCTTTGCAGAAGGCCGGCGTTCCGGAGCTCGAGAAGGATGGCTTCAAGAAATTTGCGCGGGATACGCTGGCGCTCGGCCAGGTCGGCGATCAGCACCGGCGATCGGTTTTCGTCGTCTGCTAGCGCATAAAGCGCCCGAAGGGCATAGCGAGCCTTCATGGATACAGTCTGCATTGTCTATATATTAAGTAGGGTTATATTGCGGCCGGTCGTCTGTCAATGGTTTTGGCTAAGTAAGGCCGTCAGCTGCTGGCGGCGCGCCGAAAGACGAAGCCGTTCACCAGGAAGGTCCGCGCCTGCACAGCCCGCCACAACCAGGGATCGATCGTTTGAACGTCCATGACTTGCCGGGACAGAACCGCGTCTCGTCTCAATAACCGGGACAGCGCCAGCGGGCTGACCCCTTTGAAGTGATTGCCTGTGCGCACCAGTTCGGCGACCAGTTCCCTCAAATCACGGCCAGGGGTCAGTTCATCTAGAGGATACGTATCGGTCGAGACCAGGTCGGTGACGAACAGTCCTCGTCCTTCAGTGGCCAGCAGCCCAGCCAGGACCCGTAGGTGCACGACGGCGGCGGCGGTGTGCGCGTCGCCGAGGTTCGGATGTTGCGGCCCGAGGATCGACGTGATGCCGTGGCCGATCTGGGTCAGCACGCAACAGGAAGCCACGACACTGAACGATCCAGGCAACCCAGCGACGATCGTCTGCACCGCGGGGGCGATCGCTGCTTCAACACGGGCCAGCGTGGGCGGCTTTTTTTGCCAACGTTCGGTCTCGCGAAGCAGCCCGCCAAGGTCCACTGGGCCGTGCAGGTGCAGCCGGGCGCGGACTTCATCGGGCTGGCGCTTCTCAGCCCGGGAGAGGGCAGTGGCGTCCAGATCGACCAGATGGATGGCGTCGAAATGTCGGGCAAGCGCTACCAGATCGACGTCGTTGCAGTTTCCCGCTCCCAGCAAGCAGAGCCGTCCACCGCTGTCGGGCGCCAGCGCGATCACTGCATCCATTAGATGACGGCGGTGCTCGGAATAACGCTCCGCATTGCCATCGGTTCGTTCGTTGATCCCGGTCTGGGCGCGCAGGACCGCCCGGTATCCCGAATCCGCGTTGTGCGGCTTGACCAATACCGCCCAAAACTAGCACGAGGCTTGGCTAGCGCATCTATATCCCTGAGTTTTCGCGCCCTTCCGGGCTGTCAAGAGCCGTCGGCGGCTGACGCAACGTGATGGTCTCACTGGCGTTTTCCCCCAGTTGTGATCGATCGGTCTGGCCGGGATCGACTACAGTACGCACTCAGCTCTGGCGAGTGGTGGTCGTGGTCCCATGGGGTCGGGTTGGGTTTGCAAGATCGCTGAAATCCATTTGCGATAGGTGGTCCCCATGAACGCAGTTTCCGCGCTTCGGACACCAGGTGAACACGATCGGTCGAGACGCGCCCCGCGGGTTGGCGGGATGGTTGGCGCGACGGCCTGGTTGTCGTTGTGCCTGGCCTTGTCGTCGTGCACCGGCGTGGTCGGTCAGCCTGGAACCGGCGATCCGACGACCCCCGGTATGGGATCCGGAAACAGCGGTGGCGGAATGAAACCGGGCACCGGGATGACCCCACCCGTGAACATTCCGATCAGCGCCAGCGGTCCCATCACCAGCGTTCCCACCGACAGCACTCGATTCCCCCGCCTGACCCACGCTCAATGGGAGAACACCACGCGCGACCTGCTCCGCATGGCATCAGTGTCCGGGCTGTCCAGCACCTTCGTCGCCGAGCCTTTGCAGAGCGCCTTCAACAACAACGGCAGCGTCCTCAGCGTCGATCAGGATATGCGCGAGGACTATCAGGGCGCGGCCGAGACTCTGGCCCACAAGGTGGCTTCCACGCCCGCGCTGTTGACCGCGCTGACCCCGGCGTCGCCCACCGACACCGCCGGCAAGATGAACGCGTTCCTGAAGACGTTCGGCACGCGCGCCTTCCGCCGTCCCATGACCGACGCAGAGGTCAGCCGCTACGCGGTTTTGTTCGCCAAGGGAGCCATGCTGATCGCCAGCGGCAATGACTTTGCCGATGGTGTCGAGCTGACGGTCAGTGCGTTCTTGCAGTCGCCGGATTTCCTTTATCGGGTGGAGACCAGCAGCGCCGTGGTCGGCGGCAAGGTGCCGTTGAACGACTACGAGATCGCCTCGCGCCTGTCCTTCGGCCTGACGAATTCGATGCCCGACGACATACTGATGGCGGCGGCCGATGCGAAGAAGTTGACCACGCACGACGGCCTCGTGGCGGAGGCCAATCGCTTGATCGCCACGCCGGCGGTGCAGGCGGCGGTTGGCGATTTCCAGACCCAGCTCATGCACATGGCGGACTATGATTCGATCACCCGTGACGCCACCCAGGCGCCGCTGCTGCAGGCGGGCGCGGGCGCCGACCTTCGTCAGGAAGCGTTGTCGTTCATGACCGACGTGGTCTTCAATCAGGGCAAGGGCCTGAACGAACTTTTGACCTCGTCGTACACCTTCGCCAACAGCCGGGTCGCCCAGCTTTACGGTCTCCCCGCGACCACGCCGGCAGCCGGCAAGCCCGATCCGTTCGTGAAGGTCCAGCTGGATCCGACCCAGCGGGCCGGCATCCTGACCCAGATGGGCTTCCTGGTGGCGAACGGCGTCGGCGGGACGCCGAACATCATCATCCGCGGCGTTCACATGGTGCGCGACATCCTCTGTCTGCCTTTGCCGCCGCCGCCGAACATGGTGCCAGCCCTGCCGGCCATCGCGCCGAACTCGACCAACCGCAAGCGCGTCGAGGAGCTGACCATGAATGCGCCGTGCAATACCTGCCACACGGCGATCATCAACCCGCTTGGTTTCGCCTTCGAGAACCTGGACGGGCTCGGCAAGTGGCGCACGCAAGAGACGAATGGCCAGCCCATCGACGCAACCGGGTCGTACACGCTGGACAGCAAGTCGTTCAACTTCGACGGGCCGGTCAGCCTGGTGAAGAACATGGCTGCCAGCAACCAGGCGCACGACTGCTTCTCCGCGCATCTGATCGAATACCTCTACGGCCGGGACACCGACACCAGCGACGCTGACAAGAACCTGATCCAGCAAGCCGGTATGCGGTCGCAGAACAACACCTCGGTCAAGGACCTGATGGTGGAGCTGGTCTCGACCGAATCCTTCACCACTCGGCTGCCCTAAGGAGTTCGCACATGTTGAAAAAGCAATTCGGTCGACGGCGATTTCTCCGGGGCGTGGGTGGAACGGTTCTGGGTTTGCCCGCGCTTGATGTCCTTCTTCCCCGTGGGGCGCGCGCGGCTGCCGCGGCGCCCAAGATTTACTCGGCCATCATGATGCAGCAGAACGGATCCATCCAGGGCCACTCTGGTGATCCGGATCTGTATTGGCCGAAGGCTTTGGGCGCGATCAGCGACGCCAACATGATGGGCACCGACGCAGGCCAAACCACCAGCGAGCTGGCCGGTTACGCCTCGAAGCTGATCTTCCTGCGCGGTCAGAACTTCAAGTTTTCGAATAACCACGACGGCGGTCCCATCGCGTGCACCTGCGCGTCCCCGGTCACGGGGCCGAGCCCTAAACAATTGCCGGGCATTGCATCGGCCGATTACTTCATTGCTCAAGCCATGACCCCGGGCGTTGAGCCGCTGACGTTGTACGCAGGCAAGAAGGGCACCTATCGCGACGATGCCATGTCGTTCTCGACGGGTGGCAAGCTGCGCGTCGGCGACAACAGCCCGTGGAATGTCTACCAGCGCATGATCGGCATGGCGGGTACCGCCGGCCCGACGACGACGGTGGATCCCGGCCTGGCGGCCAAAATGGCGGCGCGCCGACTGTCGGTGAACGACCTCATCCGTTCGGATCTGGGTGACCTGCTGGCGCGGACGGATCTTAGCCAGGCGGATCGCGATCGGTTGGACATGCACCTGACCAACATCCGCGAGATGGAAATCAACATGACCACCACGTTGGGTCCGATGGTCGACGTGCCCGGCATGATGGCGGTCAAGGGCGCCGAGACCACCGACGACAACATGATCAAGGTCGTGCAGTTCCAACTGGACCTCATTGTCTTTGCCTTCGCCACCGACCTGGTGCGGACGGCGACGCTGCAGGTGGGCGGCTGCAACGATCACACGCAGTACACCATCAACGGCGTCAAGCAGCCGCCGTATCACTTCATTTCGCATCGGGTGATGAGCGACGGCGACAACGGCGCCACCATCGGGGACGCCATCAACCTGCACCACGAGATCGACAAGATTCACGCGCGGTATTTCAAGCACCTGCTGGACGGAATGTCGGCGTACAAGCTGCCCACCGGGGGAACCTTGCTGGATTCCAGCGTCAATCTGTGGACCAACTCGATCGCCGACGGTCCGCCCCACGGAGGCAACGACGTGCCACACACCCTGGCCGGCGGTGCCGGTGGGTTCCTGAAGACGGGACAGCACATCAAGTCGACCGGCCCCAGCAACCGCGTCCTGAACACCCTTATCAGCGCGTGCGGCGTGACCAAGGCTGGCGGCGGGCCGGTAGACAACTTCGGCGAGAACAGCGCGGCCGATGGGCTGATCACCGAAGCCATCGCCTAACCCTGCGAAATTCGACGGGCGCCGCTGATAGGAGGTGTCCGTCTGCGCTCGTGACGGAAACCGCCCCGTGCGGTCACTCAATCAGCGAGGGGTCTGATGAGAAACACTGTCACGGGTGTGGTGCGCTTGATGTCTGTTGGGTTTTTGTTGGTTGGCTGCGGCGCGGCAGGTGTGAAGTCGGCTGCCGGCTCAGGGTCAGGCGGAAGCGCTGGCGGCGGGACGGGGGGCGTGCCAGCCGGCGGCACCGGCGGAACGATGACCCTCGCCGACGGCGGCGTCTCGCCGCCGTCGGGTTTCACCATGACCGAGGCTGGCGGGTACAAGCTGGGCGACCCGGTTACCAACGACAGCGCGACGACGGGTAACACGTCGGGCGGCCAAACCTGCAACACGGTGGTGGGCGTCGTGCGTGACTTCAAGGGCGTCAACGAGCCAGGCGGTCATCCCGATTTTGAAGCGTTCGAAGGGCGCGGCCCGACCAAGGGCTTGGTGGCAACCGATCTGGGCCCCGACCACAAGCCGGTGTACGCCTCGCAGTGTGAAGCCGGTGCCGCGGTCAGTGCCACCTGTCCGTCCGGGCAGATGACCACCACCAAGGCCAACTTCGACCAGTGGTATCGCAACGTCGACGGGGTGAACAAAGCTTTCAAGGTTGAATTCTTGCTAGCCCCCGGTGCGGGCGGCGTGGCGACGTTCAACAGCCAGCACTTCTTTCCGCTGGGGATGGCCGGTTGGGGGGATTCGGGCAAGGACGACACCGGAGCGCCGCAAAATTTCGGCTTCACCACCGAGCTGCACATCACCTTTAAATACCAGGGCGGCGAGCATTTCACCTTCACCGGCGACGACGACCTGTGGGTGTTCATCAACGGCAAGCTGGCCATGGATCTGGGCGGCCTGCATTTTCCCGAAACCGGCACCATCGATCTGGATCAGATGGCCAGCGTCTTTGGGATCGCCAAGGGAACGATTTACCCGCTGGATCTTTTCCACGCCGAACGTCACAGCGTCGGGTCGGACTTTCGGTTGGATACCGACTTTGCGTTCGTGAACTGCGGGATGGTTATTCCTTAGCGCCGCCCCGCGCCAACGCTGATGATCGCTATGGGAAGATGCCGCGCTCCGCATACGCGCGGCCGATGCGTTCAAGCGCGATTCCCATCGCGGCCATGCGCCAGTCGCAGCGTTTCTGCGCGGCGTATTCGGTGACTGCCAGATAAGTGCGCTTCATGCGCTTGGCCAGACGCTCTTCGACTTCTTCCAGCTCCCAGCGTTCCGACCGCTTGTTTTGCAGCCATTCATAGTAGCTGACCACCACGCCGCCCGAGTTGGCCAGGATGTCCGGGATGAGATCGATGCCCTTGCTTTGCAAGATCGGCTCGGCGGCGGTTTCGGTGGGGCCGTTGGCCCCTTCGACGATCAATTTGACGTTCAGGGCACGCGCCTCGGGGATGCCGATCTCCAGCTCCAGCGCCGCCGGGATGAAGATGTCGGCGGTGGTGGCGAAGAACTCCTCGCGGGCGATCGCCCGGCAGTTGGGATAGCCGGCGACCGAACCCGTGCGGGCGACATACTCGGCCAGCTTGTATGGGTTGATGCCGTCCGCGTTGGCGATGTAGCCCTTCCAGTCGCCGGTGGCGATCATGGTCGCGCCGGTGCGAGCGAGAATCTTCGCCGCGTTCGAGCCGACGTTGCCGAAGCCCTGCACGGTGTAGCTGGCGCCGTTCAGATCAAAACGCCGGTCGCGCGCCCATTCGGTGATGCAGTGAACGATGCCCTGGCCGGTGGCCGATTCGCGCCCGTGCGAGCCGCCCGAGGCCAGGGTCTTGCCGGTGACGACGCGGCGGTTGGCGTTCTTGTCGGTGAACCCGACGACGTTCATGTACGTGTCCATCATCCAGACCATGGTCTGGCCGTTGGTGCCGACGTCGGGCGCCGGGATGTCGTATTCGGGGCCGATGTTGGCGCCCAGCGAGTGGGTAAAGCGCCGGGTGATGCGCTCGAGCTCGGCCGACGAGTGCATGCGCGGCATGAACTTGATGCCGCCCTTGCCGCCGCCGAAGGGGATGTCGTGCAGGGCGCATTTGTACGTCATCCACGAGGCCAGCGCTTTCACCTCGTCCAGCGAGACCAGCTCGTGGTATCGAATGCCACCCTTGTACGGTCCCAGAATGTTGCTGTGTTGGACCCGATAGCCCTTGAACATCTTGTACTCTCCGTTGTCCATGCGGACCGGAAAGTTGGTGATGAGCTCGTTCTTGGGTTGCGAGAGGATGTCGCGCACCGTGGGATCGAGGTTGCAAACCTTGGCGGCGCGATCCAGTTGTTCCAGCGCAACCAAAAACGGATTCGGTTTGCTGGTGGGTGGGGCGGTGACGGGGGCGGCGCTGGCGACGCGAGTCTGCTCGGACATGTGATTTCAGAATAGCAGGTGAGCGCGATGCAAACGAAATTCCCTCGACTGTCATCCGGTGCGCGCGCTCTGACGCTGGAGATCGCGGCCGAGTGTCGCGCCGAATGGGGGTTCGCCTCCGACATCCTCGCGCGTGCCTTTCGCGCCCACCGCGAACTGGCCAGCGGCGACCGGCGCCGCGTGGCCGAGACGGTGTACGGTTTGATCCGCTGGGACCGCCGTCTGGACGCCATCGTGGCCGAGAGCCTGGGTACGGGTGGCGGCGGTGGCGCTACCGCTGGCGAGACCTTCACCGCGGGCGAGCTGTCACCGGTGGTCCGCGATCAGCTCAAGCTGCTGATCTACGAGATTCGAGAGGGACTTTCTGTCGACGTCGCGCAAGCAGAAGCCGCGGCCCTGGTACGCGGGCGCATCGATCTGACCGGCGCAGGCGGGGACGATGCGGGGCTCGGCCATCGCAAGGGGCTTGAACGCGCGGCGGTACGCCTGTCGTATCCGACCTGGATGATCGAGCGCTTCGTCAACGATCTGGGGATGGACAGCGGCCTGGCGTTGGCCGACGCCATGAACCGGCGCGCCCCGATGGCGGTGCGGGCCAACACCGTGCGCATCGATCGCGACGGCCTGATCGCGCGCCTGGCGGAAGAAAACGTCGTCGGGCGGGCGTCGACGCTGGCCCCGGCCGGGGTGGTGCTGGAGACGCGGGTCAACGCCTTCGGCCTCTCGGCTTTCCGCGACGGCCTGTTCGAGGTGATGGACGAAGGCAGCCAGCTCGTCGCCGAGCTGGTGGCGCCCCCGCCGGGCGCGCGTGTGCTGGACGCCTGCGCGGGCGCCGGCGGCAAGACGCTGGCGCTGGGTGGGATCATGGGCGGCAAGGGCCGGCTGATGGCCGTCGACGTCGACGGCCGCAAACTGGAGGAGCTGCGCCGCCGCGCCCGCCGCGCCGGTCTCAACAGCGTCGAGGCGCGCGCGTTTCCCGACGGGGCGCCCAAAGATCTGCCGCTGGGATCGTTTCACCGCGTGCTGGTGGACGCCCCTTGTTCGGGCCTGGGCACCTTGCGCCGCAATCCAGAGGCGCGCTGGCGCCTGACCCCCGACGCCGTGGCGGGATTTCCGGCGCGCCAGGTTTCCCTGCTGGTGACCTACGCGCCTTTCTGCGCGGTGGGCGGCCGTTTGATCTACGCCACCTGCACGGTGCTGGAAGACGAGAACGAACGGGTGATCGAACGATTCCTGTCCGAGCGCGATGATTTTGTGCGCGTCTCTGTCAAAGAGATCTGGGGCAAAGAACGCGTGGCCGAGCTGGGCGGCGGCGACGGACAGGTGCTGCGTCTTTATCCTCACGTCACGGATACCGACGGATTCTTCGCGACGGTGCTGCGCCGCGTGCGCTGATGCGATAGGCTTTCTGCCGATGTCGAAGCCGGCCGTCAGGCGGCGAAGCGGATGGCGGCGGGGCGCCGTCGGTCCGCTGGTCGCGTTGCTGTTCGGCGTGGCCGCCACCGTCGGTGTCGCGCGTCCGGCCCGGGCGCAGACCGGCGACGATCTGTCTGTCTATGTGATGACCTTCGGTCCCGGCGATCATCCGTTCTTCAAGTTTGGACACGACGCGATCTGGATCCAGGACCGCGCGACGAAGGTGGGCAAGGTCTACAACTTTGGGACCTTTCGCTTCGACTCGCCGAAGTTGATCCCGGATTTTATGAAGGGCCGCCTCATCTACTGGCTGTCGGTCTCGTCGGTGGAACGGACCATCGCCAGCTATCAATCCGAAAACCGGACTATCGAAGTGCAAGAGCTGGATCTGGCGGCGCCGGAAAAGTTGGCCCTGGCCGAGCGGCTGGCGGTGAACGCGCGGCCAGAGAATCGGAATTACAAGTACGACTACTTTCTCGACAACTGCTCGACGCGCGTGCGAGACGCCATCGACGCGGTGACGGCCGGGCGGCTGCGGGCGTCGGCGCATGGGCCGGCGCGCCTGACCTTGCGCGAGCAGGCGCTGCGCATGACCGCCGATCTGCCGTGGGAGTACCTGACGCTGTCTCTGGTCTTGGGCCCCGCCACCGACGAGCCCGGGGACCGCTGGGGCGAGATGTTCATCCCGCAAGAGCTGGCCCGCGGCCTGCGCGCCGTCAGTCTGCCCGGCGTCACCGGCACGCGACCACTGGTCCGCTCGCAAGAAGTTCTCTTCCGCGCCCAGCGCGAGCCGCCGCCCGAATATCCGCCCGACATGCGCCTGGTGATGTTGCTGGCCGGGGTCGGCATCGGCTGCGCCTTGTTCGCGCTGGGCTTGGCCGGGGCCAGCTGGCCGGCGTGGCGGGTGATCTTCTGCGTGGTGGCGGCGCTGTGGGGATTCATTCTGGGTTTCGTCGGCTGTTTTCTTTGCTTCGTGTGGGCCTTCACCGACCACGTGGTGGCGGCACGCAACGAGAACATCTTGCTGTGCGCGCCGTGGGCGCTGCTGTTCCCGGTGCTGCTGTTCGGCGTTGGGCGCGGGCGCCTGGTCGCCGCGCGCCGGGCCTTCGCCGCCACGGTGGCGGCGGCGGCGTTGGCCACGCTGGGATTTCTGCTGAAGGTCTATCCCGGGTTTCACCAGGACAACGGGCAGGTGATCGCGCTGCTCTTGCCGACCTGGTATGGCCTCTCGCTGGGGCTTTTGTCGACCTGGCGGGGGTTACGGCGGCTGCCGGTCAAAGGACGCGGAGGATCCAAGTCTTGAGGTGGCCAGTCTCGGGCACGCCGATCAACTCGGGGTGATCGGCGCTGGCCCCGAGGCGCGCCACGATCTGTGCCGCGCGCCCCGAATCCCCGAGCGCGTCGGCGCAAAGCTCGTCCCAGTGCGCGCGCGTGACCCGGCCCGAGCAGGAACAGGCCACCAGGTAGCCGCCGGCTTCGGTCAGGCGGGCGCCCCGCAAGATGAGTTCCTTGTACCCGCGATCGGCGGCGAGAAGGCCGGCGCCGCTGGCGGCGCGTTTGGCCAGCGCCGGTGGATCCAGCACGACCACGTCGAAACGGGCGCGCTGCGATTCCAGCTCGCGCAGCAGATCGAAGGCGTTGGCGGCGCGCACCTCGACGTTTCCAAGGCCGTTGCGTTGGGCGTTGGCGCGGGCCCGGTCGGCGGCGGACGGATCCTCGTCGGTGGCCAGCACCGCGCCGCCGCGCCGGCCGAGGGCCAGCGCGAAACCGCCGTGGTAGGTGAAGGCGTCCAGGGCCCGGGCGCCCGGCGGGGCCAGCGCGGCCACCGCCACATGGTTGTCCGCCTGGTCAAGAAAACCGCCAGTTTTTCCGTCGGTGAGCAGATCCGCCTCGAGCTGATTTTCGCCCAGGCGATAGACCACCCGCGTGGCGCCGCCCCCGGCGACGACGCCCGAGAAACGTGGCAGGTCTTCAAAGTCGCGCATCGATCCGTCGTCGCGCGCCACCACCACCCGGACGCCCAGCTTGTCAGCCACCAGCTGCGCGATGGCCGGGCGGGCGGCGTTCATCGCCACCGACGTGGTCTGAATGACCGCCGCGTCGGCATAGCGATCGACGAACAATCCAGGAAGGCCGTCGCTTTCGGCGTGCGCGATGCGATAGGCGTCGCGGTCGAGCTTCATCCCGGTGCGCCGGGCGAGGGCGGTGTCCAGGCGCCGGCTGACCAGCGCGACCAGATGGTCCGCGGCCAAGTCGTCGTCGACGCCAAAGGCGCCCCCGGTGATCATCCGCAACGCCAGCTTGGCCGTCGCCGCCCAGGTGGCCACGCCCAGGGACTTGCCGCGGCCGTCCTGAACCGCCACCAGCGAGGGACCCCCGCTGCCAGCGTCGGTTTCGGGGCCGCGCAGCACGTCCTGGCGAAAGACCCACGGGTGGCCGGCCCGCACGCGCGCCACCCCGCGCGGGGAAATCAAGGCCGGAGGCAGGTTCGTCTTCGCCGACATGGGAGCAATTGGGTGGGGACCGGCGGCGCCATCGCCGCGGCGGGCGATGATAAAGTAAAATGAACCACATGGCTTACGAGCTTCACGCCGCCCGCCGGGCGCGCCTGGCAGAAATTTTGGGCCCGCGAACGGCGCTGGTCTTGTTTTCGCCGCCCGAGCGCCTGCGCAACGGCGACGTCCACCACAAGTTTCGCCAGGACAGCGACATCCTTTATCTGACCGGCTTTGAAGAGCCGGGCGCGGTGGTGGTGCTGCGGCCGGGGCACGAGACGGCGTCGTTCGTGATGTTCGTGCGGCCACGCAACCCCAGCGAGGAGACCTGGACCGGCCGGCGTGCTGGTGTCCAAGGCGCGCGCGACGTCTTCGGGGCCAGCGCGGCGTACGCAGCCGACGAGCTAGACACGCGGCTGCCCGACGTGGTTTCTGGCGTCGAGGAGCTGCACTATCACATCGGCCGCGACGCCGAGGTGGACGAACGCATGGTGCGCCTTTTGGCCACGCTGCGCGGGCGCGAGCGGCGCGGGCCGCACGCGCCGGTGAAGATCATCGACGCGCGTCTGTCCGTTCACGAGATGCGTCTTTTCAAGACGCCGCCTGAGCTGGCCATCCAGCGGCGCGCCGCCGACATCACCGCCGAGGCGCACATCGCCGCCATGCGCGCCGCCCGTCCTGGCGTGAACGAATACGAGATCGAGGCGCTGATCGATTACACCTTCCGCCGCAAGGGCGGCTTCGGTCCCGGTTATCCCAGCATCGTGGGCGGCGGCGTGAACGCCACCATCCTTCACTATGTCGAGAACAAGGCCCTACTGCGCGAGGGCGACCTGTTGCTGGTCGACGCCGGCTGCGAGGTGGACGGCTTCACGGCCGACGTCACGCGGACGTTTCCCGTCGGCGGGCGCTTCTCGGAACCGCAGCGCCGCGTGTACGAAGCGGTGCTGGAGGCGCAGCTGGAAGCCATCGCCGCCACCAAGGCGGGCGCTACCCTGGAGGCGATCCACGCCGGCGTGGTCGAGTCATTGACGCGCAAGATGGTCGCGCTGGGTTTGCTCAGCGGCGAGGTGCCGCAGCTGATCGAGAGTGGCGCGTACAAGGCGTATTACATGCACCGCACCAGCCACTGGCTGGGGATGGACGTACACGACGTGGGCTTTTACTCGCTGGAGGGCGCCGCGCGGGCCCTGGAGCCGGGCATGGTGCTGACCATCGAGCCCGGTTTGTACATCGCGCCCGACGACGAAAAGGCGCCGATCGAATACCGCGGCATCGGCGTGCGCATCGAGGACGATCTGGTCGTCACTCCCGACGGCAACGAGATCTTGACCGCCGGCACGCCCAAGTCCGTCGCCGAAATGGAAACGCTGACCCGCTAGCGCCGTTAGCGCTTCGACGCCTTCTAGAATTCGACTTCCACGCCGCCGCCGAAATCGAAGACGGCGTAGGTGTCGCTGCGGTTGTCCGTGCTTTCGTACGAGACATGGCCCAGCGACAGGCAGGCCTCCAGGCCCAGGCCAATCCAGTCGTAGAAAAAGTACGTCGCGCCGCCTCCGCCGCGCGCGGCGACGCCCAGGGCGGCGTGGCCGTCGTCGGGGAATACGTAGATCAATCCCCCGGTCGCCTTGGCGTGAACCACGATGGGCGTCGAGGTGGCGAATTTCCATTTGGCGCCGGCCAGCGTCTCGAACACTTTGCCGCTGCCGCACGAGCTGGTGTCGGTGCGGCATCCGCCGATTTGCATGTTCACGTCCAGGTTCAGCCAGGCCGCGCCGTTCAGATGATAGCCATAGTCGGCGGCCAGCTTGGTGCCGCCGAACGAATCGCCGAGACCACCGGCCAGCAGCAAGTGCGCAGACAATTCGTTGTCGTGCGGAAACGGATACGGACCCTTGAGCAGCGGCTCGGCGGCGTGCGCCCCGGGAGTCGGCGCCAGCGTCAAGGCCGCTGCCGTGGCTGCCGCCCAGACGATCGCGCGCCAGCGCAGTGGAAATTGCCGCGGAGTCAACATAGCCTCGGAATCGGACCCAAGCATATGGCCGAGCCGCCCATCCGTACAGAATCAGCGCCGCGGCGGCGGATGCGCGCGCTGCTGATCGCAGTGCTGGGCGCGGCGGTGGTGAGCGGCGGCTGCGCTGGCCGCCACCGCGGGCCGCGCACGCTGGCCACCATCGGGGGCGCCATCGCGCTTGGCGGCGGGGTGGCGTGGGTGGTGGGCGAGCGAAACGACGATCGCACCAGCTTGTCCGTCGGTGTGGTCAGCGTGGCGGTGGGCATCGCCGCGGTGGTGGCGGCGGGCGGCTGGATGGCGTCGGCGGTGGCCTGTCAGGCGGATCCGGATTGCCCCGACGACGAGCAGTGCAAGGAGATCCCGGCGCCGCCGGGCGGGATCCCGTACAAGCACTGCATGCCGCGCTGACTAACCCGAGCCCTTGGCCTTGTCGACCGGGACGCCGTCCAGCGCCGGTTCGTCGCCGTCGCCCAGGGACAGCGGCGTCTCGGCGTCGGCATCGTCTTCGACAGCCATGTCGGCCCAGATCTCGCTGGTGGTTTGAGGAGCGATGGCGGTCGGGACGGGCGTGGCCACCGGCGCGCCGGCGCTGATCTCGATCTCCAGCGGCAGGGTGCGTTTGCGGTCCTTGCGTCGGGTGAGAAGGATCGGCTCGGGCCCGGTGCGCGGCACCACGATGGGCGTGCGTTCGGGCGGGGTCTGTTCCAGCGATCCAATCTCGCCCGAGGTGGCGGCGCGGTTGCCAGGCCGTTTCACCTTCTGCAACTGAATCGGGGTCGGCTGGTTGCGCACCCAGGGCGGCGGCGTTTCCAGCGAGCGGCGATAGCGAACCGAGCCGTAACAGCGTTGCAGCTCGTCGTACAGCTCTTCCATCGATTGCTGGCGCTGGTTAGGATCCTTGGCCAGCGCGCGCATGATCAGCTGCTCGGCCTCCTCGGTGATCTCATTGTCCACGCCGCGCTCGCGCGGGGGGATCACCGGCTGCGACACCACCTTCATCATGACGTCGACCGGCGTCTCGCCGATGAACGGCACGGTGCCGGTCAACATTTCATAAAACATCACGCCCAGCGCCCAGATGTCCGAGCGCGGATCGCTCAGGCCCACGCGCGCGGTCTCGGGCGCCATGTACTCGGGCGTACCGAAGACGACGCCACGCTGGGTGACCCGGCCGTCGGCGACGTCCGGGTCGTGCACCTTGGCCACGCCGAAGTCGAGGATCTTCACCAGGTCGAAGTTCTTCTCGCGCTCGGTGACGGTGTGCGGGCCGCTCTCGTCGACGAACTGACGGATAAGTTCCCGGCGGCCCTCGCGCGCCAGCAGCATGACGTTTTCTGGTTTGAGATCGCGATGGACGATCCCCTTGGCGTGCGCCGCGCCGACCGCGCCGGCCAGCTGGTTCATGATGGTGATGGACCGCAGCAGCTCCAGGTGGCGCTCGCGGTGTAAGAGGGCGTCCAGCGCTTCGCCGCGCAGAAACTCCATGACGAAGAAAACCGTGCCGTCGCTGGACTTGCCGAAGTCGGTGACGTTGACGATGTTCGGATGGGCGATCAGGCTGGCGGCGCGCGCCTCGCGCAGGAATCTTTTGATCGACTCTTCACGGCCGCCGTAGCCTTCGTGCAGGATTTTAACGGCCACTTCCTTGCCGATGTAGACGTGCTCGCCCCGGTAGACGACGCCCATTCCGCCGCGACCCACCAGCTCGTGAAGCTTGTACTTCCCGACCGTGGTGCCGGCGCGGGCATCGACTGGAACGGAGCGACCTGCTGCGTGCATGAGGGTAGGGCGGGCGTCAGAAACCGTCTTGGACCCAACCCTTCAATTTTGACTCTACTACAGCTTTTCGGCAGCCCTCGGCGCTTTTTTTGGGCGCGCTGTGGGCTTCCGTAGGCGCGGTCGCACACTGTAGAGTCAGCGCCCCATGAGAGCTGACGGCCGAAGTCCAGGAGATCTGCGACCCATCACCATCACGCCCGATTTCAATCGGTACGCAGAAGGGTCGGTGCTGATCGCTTTTGGCGAGACACGCGTCATCTGCACCGCCTCGGTCGAGGAGAAGGTGCCAAATTTCTTGGAAGGTCAGGGCAAGGGATGGATCACCGCCGAGTACGCCATGCTGCCGCGATCGACTCATACCCGATCGGGCCGCAACCCGGGCGGGCGCGGGCAGGAGATTCAACGGTTGATCGGCCGCGCGCTGCGGGCGGCGGTGGACACGCGCGCGCTGGGGCAGCGGCAAATCACCGTCGACTGCGACGTCATTCAGGCTGACGGCGGCACGCGCACGGCGGCCATCACTGGCGGATGGGTGGCCCTGGCGTTGGCCACGCGGCGGTTGCAGGCCGCCGAAAAAATAAAGAAGGATCCGATCAAGATGGCGGTGGCGGCGATCTCGGCCGGCATCGTCGACGGCGAGGCGCGGTTGGATCTGCCGTATGTCGAAGACTCCGCGGCCGAGGTGGATTGCAACTTCGTGATGACCGAGACCGGTCGCTTCGTGGAGATTCAAGGCACCGCCGAGAAAGATTCGTTCAGCGCGGAGGACTACGCAAAGTTGGTGGGGCTGGCGTCGCACGGAATGAAGACGCTGTTCGCTTTGCAGCGCGAGGCGCTGACGCGGGCCAAGTAGGCGCCGCCGAGGGAGCGAGACGCGCATGAAGATCGTCGTCGCCACCCGCAACCGCGGCAAGCTGGTGGAGATCGTGAAGCTGCTGGGCGAGTTGTCCGCTGGACCCGCGTTCGAGCTGGTGACGATCGACGAGGTGGCGCCCGGCGCGGTGTTGCGGGAGGACCGGGACACCTTCGAGGGCAACGCCCTGGCCAAGGCCCGGCAAGCGGCGGACGCGACGGGGCTGGCTGCCATCGCCGACGACTCAGGTCTGGAAGTGGACGTGCTGGGCGGCGCGCCCGGCGTGTGGTCCGCGCGGTACGCCGGCGAGCCGAGCGACGACGGCCGCAACAACGCCAAGCTGTTGCAGGCCCTGACCGGCGTGCCGGCGGCTCAGCGCCGCGGGCGTTATCGATGCGTGGCCGCGTTTGTCGATCGCGTTCGCGGGATGGAAATCACCGAGGCGGGCGCCTGCGAAGGAATCATCTTGGAGGCCGCTTGTGGTGACGGCGGCTTTGGATACGACCCGCTGTTTCTGGTGCCGAGTTTGAGCAAGACCATGGCCGAACTGCCGCTGCAAACGAAGAACGAGATCTCGCACCGAGCGGCCGCGTTTCGCGCGCTGGCCGCGCGTCTCGGTGGTGCGCGATAGTCCTTTCGCCGCCAGAAAATTTTCTTTATCATGCGACCATCGTGCGGCGCGGCTCGCGGACAGTGGCGGACCTTCCCACCTTGCGAGCCTTGGTCGGTGACATCTCCGCCGGCATCCGGGTCCTGCAATCCCGCGACGGCGTCGAGCTGTCCGACGCGCAAATCCTGGAACGCGCCAGCAACATCGTCACCGGCCTGATGGGCAACTACCGCATCGTCTCGCTCGACAACCGCCCCGCCCGTCCCGCGCCGCCCGGCGAGCAGCTCGATCTCCTCGAGCCGGCCCCGCCAACCGCTCGCGCCTAGCACCTGCGGGCGTGCGTCGCGCGCCTCCGCTGTGTAAGATGTGCGCCGTTTCAACGGGGCGTAGCGCAGCCTGGTAGCGCGCCTGCTTTGGGAGCAGGATGCCGGAGGTTCGAATCCTCTCGCCCCGACCAAGCTCAAGTCTGCGCGGATCCTTTCCAGCGGTTGGGCGCCGGGTCGACGGTGGATGGCCTTTTGGGGGGTGGGTAGTAACCGGGTAACAAACGGAGCCGCGGAGCGCGCGTGCGCGCGCGTATCGGCGGGCAGCGGCGGCTCCTGGGCACGCCTGCCGCGATCGAAATTCGGGACTCCTGCGCGGGCTGTGGCGGGGACGTGGCCGGTTCCGCCGGCGCCGGCCCGAAGCTGAGGCGCTCGATCTCTTTCTTCAGGTAGTGCGTCGCCAGGTGGCCGTAGAACTCGGTCGTGGTGCGCGGGTCCAGGTGCCCATGATGCGCTGGACCGCCCGCTAGGTCGCAATCAGGTTGAAGCGAGATCGAAGGGTGAATCGGTAACGTAACCGAGGCTGCACGCGCGGCTTGGACGTGGCGACAAATTGGACGGCCTGGGCCGCTTGGCGGCTTCCCGCCCGCGGAAGGCCTCTGTCTACGCCACC
>DATATI010000089.1 GCA_036268875.1 Polyangia bacterium
CCCTTGCGGGTTAGCGCAGCCATTTCTGGAGCAATTAACTCCCATGGTGTGACGGGCGGTGTGTACAAGGCCCGGGAACGTATTCACCCCTGCCTGCTGATCAGGGATTACTAGCGATTCCGACTTCATGAAGTCGAGTTGCAGACTTCAATCTGAACTGAGGCCGGTTTTTTGGGATTAGCTTACTCTCGCGAGCTTGCAACCCTTTGTACCGGTCATTGTAGCACGTGTGTAGCCCTGGGCATAAGGGCCATGAGGACTTGACGTCATCCCCACCTTCCTCCGGTTTAACACCGGCAGTCTCGTTAGAGTGCCCGGCCGAACCGCTGGCAACTAACGACAAGGGTTGCGCTCGTTGCGGGACTTAACCCAACATCTCACGACACGAGCTGACGACAGCCATGCAGCACCTGGACATCCAGTTCTCTTGCGAGCACATCCACGTCTCTGCGGACTTCTGGAGGGTTCCAACCCAGGTAAGGTTCTTCGCGTTGCGTCGAATTGAACCACATGCTCCACCGCTTGTGCGGGCCCCCGTCAATTCCTTTGAGTTTTAGCCTTGCGGCCGTACTCCCCAGGCGGAGTGCTTAACGCGTTAGCTACGACGCCTCCGGGGTCAATACCAGAAACATCTAGCACTCATCGTTTACGGCGTGGACTACCAGGGTATCTAATCCTGTTTGCTCCCCACGCTTTCGCACCTCAGTGTCAGTATTGTCCCAGGTCGCCGCCTTCGCCACCGGTGTTCCTCCCGATATCTACGAATTTCACCTCTACACCGGGAATTCCGCGACCCTCTTACATACTCTAGCTTGCCAGTTTCGGATGCACTTCCTCAGTTGAGCCGAGGGCTTTCACATCCGACATAACAAACCCCCTACGGGCGCTTTACGCCCAATAATTCCGAGCAACGTTTGCACCCCATGTATTACCGCGGCTGCTGGCACATGGTTAGCCGGTGCTTGCTAAGGAGGTACCGTCAGGGCCCCGTGATGTTAGCACGGTGCTTATTCGTCCCTCCCCACAGAGCTTTACGACCCGAAGGCCTTCATCACTCACGCGGCGTGGCTGGGTCAGGCTTGCGCCCATTGCCCAATATTCCCCACTGCTGCCTCCCGTAGGAGTCTGGGCCGTGTCGCAGTCCCAGTGTGGCTGATCATCCTCTCAGACCAGCTACCCGTCTTAGCCTTGGTGAGCCATTACCTCACCAACTAGCTGATGGGCCGCGGGCTCATCTTCCGGTGACAGCTTTCAAGAAGAGGCCGTCTTTCCCAACAAGACCCGTGGGTCTCGCTGACGTACGCGGTATTAGCAATCCTTTCGGACTGTTGTCCCCCGCCGGAAGGTAGATTACCCACGTGTTACGCACCCGTCCGCCACTTTACTAGAGGAGTTGCCCCCTCATTCTCGTACGACTTGCATGTGTTAGGCCCGCCGCTAACGTTCGCTCTGAGCCAGGATCAAACTCTCCAGTTAAACTTCGACAGCGGCCGTAGCCACTGCACAAACAACTGTAGATTCGAACTGACTAACTTGTGACCCGAAACCGAAGTTCCGAATCACGCTCGGATTACTCACAATTGTCGGGGTATTTTGGTTCTGCCCGAAGGCAGCACCAATTACCTTTTCGAACTTGGTTTGCTATTCAGCTTTCAGAGACCGACGCAAAAAAAACCTTGGTAGGTGGGGAACCGACTTCTGGTTACCCTGGCCTGCCGAGGAGGGGAGAGTTTATTCAGATTCGCTTTTGAGTCAACAAAAACTTCTGAAAAATTTCTCGAGGTGATCGTCTCGGTGATTTGGGCGCAACGGCGCGCTTTTACCTCCGAAACCGGCGGGAACCGACCTTCCCCGAACCCCGTTCTCCCGCACGCACCGACTGGTCCCGCGTCTGCGAACGGCAGGCCGTCACGCAGGGGCAGTACTGTACCAGCGTCATGCGCTGAGGCAAGTGAAAAGAATGTCGGGGGTGTTTCGCGGTCGATTCGAAATGGTGAAGGTGTGACAAGGCGAACGCGTCAGATAGAGTGACGTCGGTTAGAGTGTCATTGGCGAGTGGTCCGTGATTCTGTGCCCCCACTGTTCGTCCCCGAACGATGATGCCGGGGCGCAATTCTGCGGGCACTGCGGCGGCAGTCTGGCAGGCGCCGTGGCGATTCCTGTTGCCGATGTAAATGCCACGATCAGCGGCGCGGAGGCGGAGGATCCGTGGCTGACCCGTGTTCTGGACGGCCGTTACCGCGTCCTCACTCGGATCGGCGCCGGGGGAATGGGCGCCGTCTACCGGGTCGAGCACGTCCGGCTGGGCAAGATCGCCGCCATGAAAGTCTTGCACCAGAGCACGGCGACCGATCGGGAGATGGTCCGGCGTTTCTGGCTGGAAGCGCAGTCGGTCAGTCGGCTCAATCACCCCAACATCGTCCAGACCTTCGACTTCGGGCAATGGAACGGCGCCTTCTATCTGGTGATGGAGCTCGTCACCGGCGACGACGTGGCAGCGGTGATGCGCCGCGAAGGTCCCATGGCGTTCGGGCGTGCGGCCCGGTTCTTCGCGCAGATCTGCTCGGCGCTGACCGAAGCGCATGAACACGGCATTGTCCATCGCGATCTCAAACCAGAGAACCTGATGCTGGTGCGCCGCCGCGACGGCGCCGAGCACGCCAAGGTGCTGGACTTCGGCCTGGCCAAGCTGCGCGAGCGGGAAGAGTCGTCGGCGATCACCGCCGGCGCGCGCATCGTCGGGACGCCTTATTACATGTCTCCTGAACAGGTGCGCGGCGAGTCGCTTGATGGGCGAGCGGACATCTACAGCCTGGGTGCCACGCTGTATCGCGTGCTGACCGGCTATCCGCCTTTTCACGCTTCCACCCCGATGGGCGTTCTCACCAAGCACGTCACCGACGAGGTGGTGCCGCCACGCGAACGGGCACCGGAGAAATCCCTGCCGGTCGCCGCCGATCGCATTGTCTTGCGGGCGATGGCCAAGTCGCCGAACAATCGGTATTCCACGGCCGCCGAGATGGAGCGCGATCTGGAGGCGGCGCTGCGCGAGCTGCCGAGCCCCGACGGTCCGCCACGAACGCGTTCGCAGGCATCGCGCGCCGCCGCCGCGCGGCCGGTGGAGGACGCGGCCACCGTCAGCCTGGCCGACGGCGACCTCGACGGCGCGCTGCCCGATTCCGACGAGCGCCTGCGGCGCAGCGACATCGACGAGTTCGAACGCGCGCTGAAACGCCGCCGCCTGCTCACGCGCATCGGTCTGCCGTTCCTGATCGCCGCGGCCGCCGCTGCCAGCATCGTCCTGGTCACGCGCTCGGGCGGCGAAAAAGCCGACGTCGTCGAACACGAACCCAACAACACTCCCGGCTACGCCAATTTGCTGCCGATGGGCACGACCGTGCGCGGAACCATCGGCACCGCGCAGGCCGATGGCCAATCGGACGTCGACTATTTCCGGGTCCCGGGCGGACGCGGTCCGCGCGTGTTCAGCGCGCGGTTGGAAGGAGTCCCGGGCCTGGATCTGGTGCTGGAATTATTCGATGCGCAGGGCCGGCGTTTGGCCAAAGCCGACGCTCACGGTCGCGGCGGCGGCGAGCGGCTGCAGCCCGTCGCCATTCCATCCACCGAGGTTTTCTTGGCCGTGCGCGAGGTCTGGATCCAGGGCGTGGTGCCCACGGAGAGCCCGAACGATCGCTATGCGCTGACCGCGCGCTGGGCTCCGCCCGAACCAGGGTGGGAGCTCGAACCGAACGACACCGAAACCACCGCCACGCCGGTCGCCGCCGGCGCGTCGGTGCGCGGTTATCTCGCCGACGCCGACGACAAGGACTGGTTCGCCATCACCGCGCCCAGCGCTGGCGAGTTGACGGTCCGCGTGACCCCGCCGGCGGAGGTCGATGCGGTTTTGTTGCGCGCTGAAAAAGCTGCCCCCGTCAATCACCACGGGCCGGGCGGCGCCGAGGAGATGACCGTGCCCGTGCAAGCGGGCAAACCATTGCTGGTCGGCGTGGCCCGCAAGGTGTCCGCCGGCAAGGATCCGAAGGCCCAGGCGCTGCCAGGCCTGGACGAGCCTTACGAGCTGGCGGCGACGCTTCGTTCGGTCCCTTGAGCGAGTCCGCCCGGGGTCTTATCGTCGTGCCGCCAGCAGCCGCGATGCTTCCTTCGCGTGGTACGTCAGGATCATGTCGGCGCCGGCGCGACGCATGGACAGCAGCGTCTCCATCATCACCCGGTCGTGATCGATCCAGCCGTTGGCGGCGGCGGCCTTGATCATCGCGTACTCGCCCGAGACGTTGTACGCGGCGACTGGCACGTCGAACTCGCGGCGGACCTCGCTGATCACGTCCAGGTAGGCCAGAGCCGGTTTGACCATCACCATGTCCGCGCCTTCCTCCACGTCCAGCGCCACCTCGCGGATCGCCTCGCGCACGTTGGCGGGATCCATCTGATAGCCCTGGCGATCGCCGAACGCCGGCGCCGAGTCGACGGCGGTGCGGAACGGGCCGTAATATGCTGACGCGTACTTCGCCGCGTACGAGAGGATCCCCACTCGGTGAAAGTCTTCTTCGTCCAGCGTTTCGCGCAGAAAGCCGACGAAGCCGTCCATCATCCCCGACGGGGCGACGATGTCGGCGCCGGCGCGCGCGTAAGAAACCGCCAGGCGGCCGAGGTTTTCCAGGGTGGCGTCGTTGTCAACTTCGCCGTTCAGGATGACGCCGCAGTGGCCGTGGGTGGTGTATTCGCAGAAGCAGGCGTCGACCATCACCGCCAGCTCGGGCACCGCTTTCTTGATGGCGCGGATGGCGCGCTGGACGGCGCCGCCTTCGTGCCACGCCTCGCTGCCGACCTCGTCTTTTTTTTCGGGCAGGCCGAAAAGCAGCACGCCGGGGATGCCCAGCTTGGCGATTTCT
Organism: Polyangia bacterium; assembly: GCA_036268875.1. Taxonomy (GTDB): domain Bacteria; phylum Myxococcota_A; class Polyangia; order Fen-1088; family Fen-1088; genus DATKEU01. Next base: position 4,911 of record DATATI010000089.1, read on the forward strand.
TCCGCGTCGCGCGCCACCTCGTCGACGGACAGATGAAACTGGCCGGGCAGCGACGAGATCTCCTTGCGGATCCCTTTGCCCGGGCAGATGAACAGCGGGTAGATGAAATTGTCGGCGGCCAGGGTGGTTTCGCGCACCAGGCGGCGCACGGCGGACAGCTGGCGAAGGCGACGCGGGCGCGATTCAGGGAACGACATGTTGCCGCAAGCCTAGCCGAGGTGTATCGCCCGCTCAAACCTTGCCGGCGTCGGTGCGCTGGCGAAAGGCGATCAAGGCGCTGACCATCGCCGTCGCGGACGGCGCTTCGGAAACGACGTCGACACCGACGCCGGCGGCGGCGATGGCGGCGGCGGTGGTGGGGCCGATGGCGGCGACGACGCGCCCCTGCAGCGCCGCCGCGCCGTGACCGTCGACAAAAGCGCGGAACGCCGACGGACTGGCGAAGGTGGCGACGTCGAACGCTGGCGGTGCCCCGCCCAGCGCCAGCGCCACGGTCCGGGAGACCGCCACCACCTCGACCGCGCAGCCTTGCCGACCGAGGCTTTCGACCAGAAAGTCGCGGCCGCCGATGGCTTGCGGGAACAACACCCGCGTGCCCGCTGGCAGGAGGGCCAGCGCGGCGGCCAATCCTTCCTGTCGTTGTTGATCGAAAGCCGGCAGAACGTCGACCTTGATCCCCGCCGCCTCCAAGGCGCGCGCTGTCTCCGTGCCGACGGCGGCGATCTGCAACGCAGCCAGCGACACGCCCTTTTCACCGGCGCGACCGAGGGTGAAACGCACCGCCGACGGGCTGGTGAAGATCGCCCATTGATAATCCGTGATCGCCGCCAGCGCTTGATCCAGGGCGTTCCAGCTGGGGGCAGGCAGCACGGCGATCGTCGGGTGCGGCACGGCGATCGCGCCGGCGGATTCCAGGGCGGCGGCGAACGGCGGGATCTGTTCCGCCGGGCGGGTCACCAGAATTCGCCATCCAACCAGCGGTCGCGACGCAACGGTCACCCTGGGATGATACCTTTGCGGCAAAGATGCGTCTTCACTGTCGGGGCAGGGGGCCGACTTCTGGTCGGTGTGGTTTGGGATCATTCGGCATTGCGCGGGTGGGCTTGCTTGGTTTGCTGCTGGCGACGGCCGCAGCGCCCGCCTGCCGGAGCGGCAACGCGGGGAAGAACGAGTCGGCCGGCCTGGACCTTCGTCAGGCGCCGATGGTGACCATCCCGGCCGGCGGCCGCGCGGTCTCGTTCCACATCGAATTGGCCCGCAGCGACGCCGAGCACGAGCGCGGCCTGATGTACCGGGCTCACCTGGATCCTGACGCCGGCATGCTGTTCCTGTTCGACCACATGGCACCGCTGACCTTCTGGATGAAGAACACCTTGATCCCGCTGGACATGCTGTTCATCGATGCCGATCAAAAGATCGTCGGCATCGTCGAGAACGCCGAGCCGCAGACGCTGACCTCGCGGCGGGTGGACGGCGAATCGCAGTACGTGCTGGAGATCGGCGGCGGTCTGGCGGCGCGTCTTGGTATTCGTTCCGGCGCGACGGTCGAATTTCGCGATGTGACCGGGCCATAAACAGCCGGCGCGACCTTGGCGGTTTCCGCCGCTTCGTTTAGTGGTAATAGTACCGGCGCAAAACAACCGAACCGCCCTGCACAACAGGGCTCGAATGTCTGGAGGATTCGCATGCCCAATCTCGCTTTTGTTGGTCGTCCGATGGTCGCCGCGGTGGTTGCCGTTCTCGCCGTGGCGCCAGCCGCGCGGGTGCTGGCCCAATCCGACGACGATCCGGCCAAGGGCAAGTTCACGCTGGCGGACGCCACCAAAGGCGTGCCCGGGCCGGCGAAGGGAACGTTGACCGCCACCATCGACACCACCCAAGGCAAGTTCACCTGCGACCTCTTCGAGAAAGAAGCGCCCAACACCGTCGCCAACTTTGTCGGTCTGGCGCGCGGCCTGCGGCCCTGGAAAGATCCCAAGACCGGCACCTGGGTGAAAAAGCCCTTTTACGACGGTCTGACGTTTCACCGCGTGATCCCTGACTTCATGATCCAGGGCGGCGATCCGTTGGGCAGCGGGATGGGCAACCCGGGTTATCGCTTCGCCGACGAGGTCTCGCCAGGGGTGACGTTCGACAAGCCGGGACTTTTGGCCATGGCCAACTCCGGGCCCAACACCAACGGCTCGCAGTTCTTCATCACCGAGGGCATGCCCCAGCAGCTAAACGGGCACTATTCGATCTTCGGGCGCTGTGATCCGGTGTCGCTGGTGGCCAAGATCGCCCGCGTGCCGCGCGGGATGCGCGACAAGCCGGACACCGACGTGGTGATGAAGAAGGTCACCATCGCGCGCGAAAAAGCGGCCAAGCACAAAGCCGCGGACAAGTGATCGCCGCGTGAAACACTTCGTCCTCGACACCAACGTCCTTATCCATGACCCGGGAGCGATGCTCCACTTCGCCGACAACGAGGTGGTCATCCCCATCTTCGTCCTGGAGGAGATCGACCAGTTCAAGAAAGAAGCGTCCGAGCGCGGCCGCAACGCCCGCGAGGTGGCGCGCGTGCTGGATCGGCTGCGCAAGGCCGGCGCCCGGCTGAGCGACGGGGCACAGCTCGAGTCTGGCGGCCGGCTGCGGGTGGCCTCGGCGGCGCGGTCGGTGCCGACCACCCTGCGCGATTCGCAGATCGCCGACCATCTGATCCTGATGGTGGCGCTGGACGTGCGCGACGGCAACCCGAACGAGCCGACCATCTTCGTCACCAAGGACGTGAACCTGCGCATCCGCGCCGATTCGCTGGGCCTGGCGGCGATGGACTTCGAGGGCGAGCGCATCGACATCGAGGAGCTGTACTCCGGCATCGTCGAGCTGCCGGTGAGCGCCGCCGACGTTGATGGGTTCTTCGCCGCCGGCGCCCTGGAGCTCGGCCAGGCCCACCTGAACGCCAACCAGTACGTGCTGCTGCGCGATCAGGAAACGCCGTCGCACAGCGCTCTCGGGCGATACGACGCCTTGGCGCGCAAGCTGGTGCCGCTGCGCAAGCTGCGCGACGGCGTGTGGGGCATCCGCCCGCGCAACAAGGAACAGCACTGCGCGCTGGATCTGCTGCTGGCCGATGACATAAAGCTCATCACCCTGGTCGGCAAGGCCGGCACCGGCAAGACCATGCTGGCGCTGGCGGCCGGCCTGCAAAAGGTGGTCGAGGAGCAGATCTATTCCAAGCTGCTGGTGTCACGCCCGATCTTTCCGCTGGGTCGCGACGTCGGGTATTTGCCGGGCGATCTGGAGCAGAAGCTGAACCCGTGGATGCAGCCGATCTATGACAACGTCGAGTTCCTGATGGGCCTGTCCAAGACCGAACGCAAGAGCGGGCGCAGCTATCAGGAGCTGATCGACATGGGCTTTATCGAGATCGAGCCGCTGACCTACATCCGCGGGCGATCGATCCCCAACCAGTTCATCATCGTCGACGAGGCGCAGAACCTGACGCCGCACGAGGTGAAGACGATCATCACGCGCGTCGGCGAATCGACCAAGGTGGTGCTGACCGGCGACCCTTATCAGATCGACAACCCGTACGTTGACGCCACGTCCAACGGGTTGACCACCGTGGTCGAGAAGTTCAAGGGCGAGGTGCTGGCCGGACACGTGACGCTGTCAAAAGGCGAGCGCTCGCCGCTGGCTGAATTGGCCTCGAACGTTTTGTAAAAGCGCGGCCCTGTCAGCGCTCGGGCGTCACGACGGGGGGCGGTGGGGCGTTGCGGGCGTTGAAGCGGCGCAGATAATTTTCGGCCGCGCGCTGGGCGTCGATGCGCAGGGCGCGGGCGAATTCCATGACGAAGCCGCGCACGTAGACGGCCGCCGGCATGTCGGCGAAGCGTTCGTCTTCGATCGACCGCAGATGGCGTTCGCTGATCTTGGTACGCTGGGCGATCTCCCCGAGCTCGATCCCGCGCGTCTCGCGGATTTTTTTCAGCAGGGCCCCGGTGATCTCCTCGTCAACGTCCAGCACTGGTTCGGGTGATTCGGCGCGATCGGGCGCCGCCGGCATGCCACCGCCGCGGCGCGCGCCTTGGGCCGCGGCCCGCACCGCCCGCGCCAGATCCGCCTCCGGCAGCGCGAGATCGTAAAGACGCCGTCGCTCCGGCGCGAACAGCGTGTCGTGGGCGGCGTTGGCGCGGGCGTGCAGCTCGCTGAGCTCGTGCTCGTCGTAAAGACCGGCGATCACCGGCGACCCGGCGGCGTAGATCTCCTTCAGCGTGCGGTAGGCGCGGCGCACTTCCTCGTCGCTGATGCCGGGTTCGGTCTCCAGGATCTCGTAGTGGGTCTGCTCTTCTTCCAGCCGCAGCGCTGCCGGCGCGGCGTTGGCGCGTTCGCGTTCGCTGTCGCCGGACAGCAGCCGGCGGGCGATGCGCTCGATGTTCTTCGCCACCTTCGATTCGGGGTATTCGGCCACCAGCGGCCGCCGTCGCCGGGCCGCCAGCCACACCGTCTCGTCGGATTCGACGTGGCCCAGATAGTCGAAGAAATGACCGAGACGCCGCTGCGCCGCCGTCGCCATCCAGACGCCCAGCTTCAAATCCGGCAGGCTGCGCGTCTGGTTGACGATGAAGCGCGGGCGATAGCGAAAGATCTCGTCGCGTAGACGATCGACGGGACCGCCTTGATCGTGCGCGGCCCGATAAAGGTCCAGCGCCGGGTGCGGCGGTCCGCCGGGGTTGGTCACCAGCCGTTCCAGCCCGCGCGTCGAGCGCAGCTTGCGCACGAAGGCGCTTTTCACCAGGCGGTAGGTGGCCTCGATCGACGCCGGATCGGGCAGCGTCACCGCCACCGGGATGTCCGCGCCCAGCCACAAATCCAGCGTCACCGTGCTGTCGGCCGGCCCGAGATCCATCACCACGTAGTCGGCGTGAAGCTGGCGCACGGCCGCGAGGATGGCCTTGGCGGTGACCTTGCTTTTCATCGCGCCCAGCGCGGCGCCTTCGCCGCTGACCAGGTTCAGGCTGGCGATGGGCGTGTCGACGATCAGCTCGGTCAGGGTCTGGGCGCGTCCGCGCAGGAACTCGCCGAAGCCGCGCGGGGGGCGCGGGGCGCCGAGCAGCTGGTGCAGTGGGCCGCCGGCGGGATCGGCATCAATGGCCACCACTTTCTTTCCGGTCTGCGCCAGGTAGATGGCGATGTTGGCGGCCAACAGCGAGCGGCCAGTGCCGCCGCGGCCCGCGCCGATGGCGATGAGGCGGCTGCCGGGCAATGGGCCGCTGCCGGTCAACGCTTCGGGGCCGGGCTCGGGGGTGGCGGGCGGTTCGGGCAGATCGTCCGAGATCTCGATCTCGGGGTCCTGCTCCGACTGGTCGCTGCTCATCCCGGGAGTCCTTTTAGCACGCTCGCTTCGCTCGCTGCGCGGAAGGCGCTGGTAAGATGCGGCGGTGGTGGCTCCGCGATCGATCCTGGGCGCGTTGTTGCTGGCGTCGATCTCGGGCGCTCCGCCGAACGCGCCTCGTTTGTCGTCGCCGGCGCCGTCGCTGGTGCCGCCGCCCGCGCCAGTCGACACGTCCGACGAGCATCGCCAGCGCGGCGTCGCCCTGGGGCTGTTCGCGGAGGACGTGGGCTTTTCCTATTCACCGCTGCTGGCGGAGATCGTCGCGCTCGGCGCCACCCACGTCGCCTTGATCGTTCCTGTCTACCAGACCGACGCGCGCAGCGACGATCTGCATTTGCACACCCGGTTTTCGCCCACCCTGGAGGTGGTGGCCGACACCATTCGCGCGGCGTTGCGCGATCGCCTGGAGGTGTCGGTGTTCCCGATCATTCGCCTGTCGGCCCCGCGCCCTGGCGAATGGCGCGGGACGCTGGCGCCGGCCGATCCAGAGCGCTGGTTTCGCCGCTACACCGATGTGCTGGGCGATCTGGCGGCGGTGGCGGCGGTGACCGGCGCGCAGCGGTTGGTGATCGGCAGCGAGCTTTCGTCGCTGGACGGTGACGTCGCGCGCTGGCGGCCCCTGGTTGAACGCATGCGGGGGCTTTTCAAGGGCACGCTGGTGTACTCGGCGAACTGGGACCATTACCGGCAGGCGCGGTTGTTCGACCTCGTCGACGAGGAAGGGATCACCGGCTATTTCAATCTGCGCGGCGCCGCCGACGGGCCGGCGGACGACGCCGCGCTGGAGGCCACCTGGCGCCGCATCAAGAGCGAGCTTTCCGCCTGGCGCGCGGAGCGCAAGACGGCGGCGGTGGCGGCGGGCACGGCAACCGCGGGGGCGTCGTCGTCATTCGTCTTCACCGAGCTTGGCTATCGCTCGCGGGCCGGGGCCACCGCGGCGCCGTGGGACGAGGCGCCGGGCGGGATCGCCGACGCCGACGAGCAGCGGCGCGCCTTCGCGGCGTTCCGGCGCGTGTGGTCGGGGACGCCGTTTCTCGACGGTGTCTACATCTGGAACTGGTACGGCTATGGCGGGCCCGGCAGCCGCAGCTACACCCCGCGCGGCAAACCGGCCGAGGTCGAGGTCAAGGCCTTGCTCAAGCAGCTTTGAATCTGGAACCCTGGGAGGGTTCCAGACCTCCCGCGCGGTTGGCTATTTTCGCGCGGCCGTGTTCAACCCTTGCAGCAGGGTGCCCACGCCGCTGAAGGCCGCCGGCGGAATGTTCAGCTCGAAGGTGGTCACCTGTCCCTTGCCGTCGCCGCCCGCGGTCAGGGCCAGCGGAATCGACGCCTGCGTGCCCTTGGCCAACAGGGCGGCGCGCGGATCGTTCGACAGCGCCGCGATGGTCGCCACCAGCGGGCCGAAATCGAAGTACTCCAAGAGGTCCTTGCCCTTGGCGGCGGCGATGGCGCGTGCCGCCTCGCCGCTCGGCTCGGCGCCCTTGCCGGCGTCCAGCGCCAGCAGATCCGCTTTCGCCTTCTTGCCGCCGGTGGCGATGAAACGCGAGCCGGACACGGCGCTGTAGATGTCCAGCGACCTGCCGAAGAATTTTTTCCAGAAGTCGCGCAGCCCGGGCAGATCGCTCTTGAGGTTCGGGGACATCGAGTAGTGAAGCGCGGTCAGCTTGCCGACGGTCTCTTTTTTTACCGACCAATCAAAGAGGACCTTGGTGCCTTCCATCTGCGATTTGACCAGAGCCAGGGCCGCTTTTTGATCCAAGTGTTTCAGCGCCGCGTTCACCTTGCCGGCGGCGTTGGCGTCTTTCAGCGGAAAAATGGCCCGAAAATCCAGCTCGGGACGCAGATAGCCCGAGACGGCGCCCATGCCGGCGACGGCGTCCACGGTGGCGTCGAAGAAGGCCAGGGCGGCGGCGGCGCCCGCCTCTTTGCTGTTCTGCAGGCGCTGGCGCAAGCGGGCGATGTGGGCGCGAAAAAGCGGACCCGTGGTGGCGCCGACCAGCAGCGTGACGTCCTTGCCGCCGGAAAACAGCAGCGGATCGAACGCCACCGGGTGCGTCTCTTCCGATACGGCGGCCAGCTTTGATCCCGGCTTGGCGTTCATGCGGGTGCGGATGCTGACCCCGCGGGTGGTGTCGACCGCCAACCCGATCTCGAACGTCGAGGTGTCAGCGACCAGCCCCAGCACGTCGGAGAACAGCGAGACCGAATCGAGGTTCATGGCCATGCCTTGCGCGGCCTGTGCGGCGCGCGCCACGTTGATCATCTTGGCCAACGCCGTCTTCACGTCGGTCCCGTTGGCGGCGGCGATGGCGTCGGGGAACAGCACGGCGGTCACATCTTCAGGGGCTGGCCGGCGCGCCTCCATGGCCAGCGCGGCGCCTTTCACCAGCGCGTCCAGCGAATCGCTGAGCACCAGCACGCTGCCGGACATCCAGATCCAACCTTTGCCGCCGGCGCCGTTCGACACCTCGGAGACTTCGCCGCGTTTCGACAGCGTCTTGCCCAGCGCCGCCAGGACCTGCTTGGCCTGCGCCGCGCCCTTGGCGGGGATAGCCATCACCACGCCGGCGTCGGTGCCGGGACCCATCGCCACCACGGCGACGCCCGCCGGGCTGGAGAAATCCAGGTTCTCGCCGACGGTCGGCGACAGGCCGGCCTGCGACAGCAGCATGTCGCGCACGCTGATGGCATCAAGCGGCAGCGGCACGGCGCGGCCGACCAGCGCCGTTCCGCTGCCCAGCAAGCGATCGATCGACGGGATGGAGATCGACGCCAGCAGCGCCGGGCGCGATTCGGCGGCGGTACGAAACTGAACCGCCGGCGCGGGTGGCGGGAGGGTGGGTGCCGCCGGCGCGATTGCCGCGCTCGCGGTGCCTGGCGCGCCGGGGACGTTCGATGAAGTGGAAGCGCAGGCGGACAAGACGGAAAGCGCGGCCAGGGCCGTCGCGGTCAGGCCACGAGCAAAACGGTGTCCCCCACAGCGACGATCGGCAGCGCGCACAGTCATGCCGGCCAGAATACGCTACAACAGTTCGAGGCCTAAGAACTTCCTGACCGCGAAGTAGTCCTCGCTGACAGAGTACGCCAGCAGATCGCGCAGCCGCTGTTTCACCGACAACTGGCTGCCGCCCGACGGTTCGGTGGCGATCATGTGGGCCGCAGCGCCGAGATCGTTGGCCAGCACGAAGCCGACGCGCGCCGCGGTCAGATCCGCCGCCGCCATCCACCCCTCCATGTCGATCACGTCGCTGTGCGCGGCCAGCAGCTTGCGGCCGACCGAGGCCAGCTGTTCGGTGACCGGGCGGGGCACCAGACGGCGCAGGTGATCGGTCAGCCGATCGACCTCGCCGTTGTGCGTGCCGTTGCCGATGGTCGTTCCCGCCAGCATCATCGCCGCCCGCAAGGTCACATCCAGCGCCGCCGGCGAGGGCAGGGCGCTGCGCAGAAAGCGCTCCGGCCGCAGGAAAGCCATGCGTTTGCCCAGCTCGAAAACCAGATCCGGCTCACTGCTGCGCTGGGCGAAGCCAAGCCCGATCAGAAACGCCGGGGTCAGGGCACCCTTCTCCTGCAGGTTCAGCATCGACAGGGCGTGCCCTTCGGCGTCGGTGAAGAAGAGATCGGGCGGCGGCAGATCCAGCGCCTGCGCCACATAGCGCAGCACGCGCGCCGGCGGCCGTTCGTCGCGCCCGACATCGGCGCGGTCCTTGCGCTTGATGCCCACCGCCTGGTGCTGCTGCGCCGTCGTCGCCGCCACGAAATGCCCCAGCAGAATGAAGATCGCCGCCACGAACGGATCCTCGTCGGGATGGACGATGCGCGGCCACAGTTCGTCGGTGAAACGGCGGCGGGTTGCGCGAAGGTCAACGGGGCGGTGCTGCTCGTAGAACTGCTGCACCTCGGGCTCCGCCTTGCGCAGGAAGGCCAGCGTGGCCGACACGCACCACTGCTTGTCGCGCTGGCCGGTGTCGGCGTAAAGCCGAGCCAGCGCCCGATAGGTGCTCAGGCGATCGGGGTTCATGGCCACCAGGCGCTGCTGGTGGGCGATCGCTTTGTCCACCTGCGCAGGGCCGGCTTGCACGTACAGCTCGGCCAGGAGCTCGTGGCGTTTCAGGTTGTCGGGGTCCAGCGTGCTGGCCACCTCCAGCGCCGTGGTGCCAAGATCGCGATCGCCCAGACGCTGCAGCGCCACCTCGCCCAGGCCATCCCACAGACGCAGGCGGAAGGCGTCGTGGCCGTCGGGCGGCAAGCGCTTGATCATGCGCCGATAGCTACGGGCCAGTTCCTTCCAGTCGCCGATCTCGCTGGTGACCCGCTCGATGGCGTCGAAGGCCTTGACCAGATCCGGCGCTTCGTCCAGGGCGCGGTTCAAAAGACCCAGCGCCTGTGCTCGGTCGTTCATCTCGTCGCGCTGGATGACCGCGCCGGCATAAAGATACTTCGCGCGCACCGCCGGCTGATCTTCTTGCTCGGCCAAGCGCAACAGGGTTTCGGCGGCGCGCGGCCACTGCTTGGCGGCGGTGTAAAGCTCGAGAATCTTGTGCAGGGCGTGACGGCGCTGCGGGGCCAGGGCCAGCACCGATTGATAGGCGGCGATGGCCTTGCCGGGGTTGTGCAGTTTTTCGGCGTAAAGATCGCCGATCTCTTCGGACAGGCGAATCTTCTCTTCGCCGTCGGCGGTGGCCAGCAGCGTGCGCTTGTCCAAAAGCAGCGCCACCCAGTCCTGGGCGGCCAGGTGAATCTCCGCCATGGCGTTGATCGATGGTCGGTGGTGGGGATCCACGGCCAGCGCCTTCTGGTGCCAGGTCAGCGCTTGTCGGCGATCGCCGTCGTTCGCCTCGCAGGTGCCGAGGCGCGCGTAGATGTCGACCAGCTGGTCGCGCGGCAATTCTTTGGCGTGGCGCTCGACCAGCTGGCGCAAAAGCTCGCCCGCTCGTTTCCATTCTTTTTGGTCGAAGGCAAACTCGGCGAAGCCGCCCAGCACGGCCAGCGTGTCGGGTGCCAGGCGATAGGCGGCCTCGTAGCAGCGCCGGGCTTTTTCTTCCTTGCCCAGCTTGTGCGCGGCGAAACCCAGGCGGCTTTGCACGTCGGCAGCCAGCGCCGCGTTTCGGGGGTCGACCTTGCGCGCCAGCATGTCCAGCACCGGCTCAAGCTCGGCCCAGTTTTCCGCCCGGGTGTGCAGTTCGACCAGCCGCTCGGCGGCGAGCACGTGCTCGGGGTCGATGGCCAGCACCTGCATGAACAGCGCGGTGGCGCGCGCCGGATCGTCCAGCTTGTCTTCGAACAAGGTGCCGGCGTCGTACAGAAGGCGGGTTTGATCGCTCCGGTTCTGCGTGCGCTCGGCGGCCTCCATCATCAGCTGCGCGGCCCGCAGGTGCTGGCCTTGCTGACGATACAGCGCCGCCAGCGACGACAGCGCCGGGCCGTATCCCGGATCGACGACCAGCGCCTTGCTCAGGCGCTCTTCGGCGGAGATCTTCTCGTCCAGGCGTTCGGCGTAAACGGTACCGGCGCGGAACAAGGCCTCGCAGCGCTTGGCCGCGTCCTTGGTCAGAGCCGCCAGCTTGTCCAGCGCTTGCGCCATGAGGCGCCAGTGTTTGTATTGCTCGTGCAGACGAACCAGCGCCTCCCAGGTCGCCTCGCGTTCGTCACCGGCCTCGGCGGCCGCGCGGTACGCCTCCAGCGCGCGCTGCGGATCACCCAGCTCGTCCTCGAAGATCTTGGCCAGCGCCGCCTGGTGCTCTTGGTGCTCGGCGGGCGCCGGCACCGCCGCCAGCCGCTGGCGCAGCGTCTCCACCAGCGCGCTCCAGCGGCGCGCCTTGCGATGCAGGCGGCCGAGCGCGCGGAACGCCGCCTCGTCGCTGCCGTCGACGGCCAAGATCTGTTCCAGCGCCTGGGCGGCGCGGTCGGCGGTCTCGCTGTGCGCCTCGAGGCGGCTGGCCAGGCGGCGCAGCAGGGTGATGTGCTCGGCCGGCGTCTCGGCCAGGGTGGTCAGTTTTTCCAGCGTGCGCTGGGCGTCGTCGTCGCGCCCGGCCTTCTCGTACAATTTTTCCAGCTGGCGCAGCGTCGGGCGGTGGTCGGGATCATTGGCCAGCACACCTTCCATGGTGGCGATCGACGCGTCGACATCGCCGATGCGTTCGACCAGCAGCTCGGCGCGCTGCTGGCGCAGCCGGGCCGCGATGGCCGGATCGCTGGCGGTGCGCGCTTTTTCTTCCAGCAACCGCGCCACGTCGCTCCAGCGCTGCCGGGCCCGGTATTGCGCTTCCAGATTCGCCAGCGTCTCGGGATCGGCGGGGGCGATCTTGTGCGCGCACTCGATGGCGTCCAGCGCGCCGTCGCTGTCGCCCAGCTTCGATGACAAAAGTTCGCTTAGCTCCCGCAACAGCGCCACCTTTTCGGGCGGCGTCGGCGCCACTTCGGCCAGCGCGGCCAGGACCGGCGAAAGCTCGCTCCAGCGGGCGCGCGCCGACAACAACCCGCGCAGGGCGACCAGCGCCGCCGGGTGCGCGGGTTCGATGGCCAGCACCTGCTGATACGAACCGATGGCGTTGTCCGCCTGCAGAAGCTCGTCGGCGTAGATGCGGCCGATCTCTGCCCAGTGGCGCGCCGCCGACGGCGCCGGTCCCAGGCCCACCGCGATCTCGGTGTAGTCGACGACGAAATCAGCCCACGCCTTGGCGGCCCCGGCCACCCGCACCACCTCGGCCTTTACCGCCGCGTCGTCGAGATCAAGGCGCCACGCCGGCAAAAGCGCGGCGAAGGCGCGCGCCGGATCGCCAAGCTCGGTCTCGCAGATGCGGGCGGCAGCGAGCCGGTCCGCGATCGCTTCGGCGCGCTCGCCGTGGCGTTCGGCTCGTCCCAGCAGCAACAGCACCAGGCGCTCCCACTGTTTTTCAGCGCGCAGCTTCGCTTCCGTGCGGGCCAGGGCGGCGCGTGGCTGATGGTCGCTGGGATCCCGCGCCCAAGCGGCCAGCCACGCCTCCACGTCGTCATCGGCGGGCCGCGACTCACCGGCCACCGCCGTCCAGGCGTCACCGAGGGCGCGCAACAGCTCGGCCCACTCGCCCGCGAAAGGAACCGCCGTCGGGCCCAGATCGGCTGTCACCACCTCGGCGGCGAACCCGGTTTCGCCGGGATAAAAGAAGAAGTGTTCGGCGTCGGTCGGCTGCCCGCCCAGCAGCCGTTCGCTGATCATCACCAGATCCGGATCGCCCGGCTGAAAGCCGACGAACACGAACGACCAGCGACGATAAAGCGCGCGCAGACTCTCGACCACCCCGGTGCGTCCCAGCTTGCGGCGCAGATCGCCGGGCGACAGAGACAGGATCTCCGGCGCCGCCGTGCTGCCGAAAAGATGCAGCAGGAAACGCCCGCGGTGACGATCCAGCGCGGTGGCGTCGCGCGGAAGAAAAACCGTGATCGGATCGGACGCCACCGCCGCCAGCGCCACGTCCCACGGCGTGTCCCAGGCGGTGGTGATGACGCCGCGCCAGGGAACGGCGGCCAGCGCGGTCAGGGCTTCAGGGATCTTGCCGCCCGGGGGATAGGCGTCCTTCAAGACCTCGGCCACCACCTCGTCGCCCAGGCGGGCGGCCAGCGCGGCGATGGCCGCCGTGCGCTGGCCACCGTCGACCAGAGCGCGGATGTCACTTTTGACGGTCTCGTCTTCCAGCCAGTCGATCAGCGTCTTGGTCAGCCCGTCCCAGCCCGGCGGCTTGCCTTGCCGCCCGAGGCCAAGGCCGGCGATCAGCACGGCCTTGCGGGTCTTGATGGCGTCGATCAGCGCGCTCGGGATTTCGATCATGGTGGGCGAAGCTCCCAGGCCCAACGGTGGTTTCATAGCGGAAACGTGCCGTGTAGACAATGCCCGCGCGACAACCGCCCGGCGTCGCGACAGCGACGGGCAGACTGGCGCGCGGGAGGCGTGGTCGGGGTTGCGGACCCTCGGGGGCCTTGCTACGGTGACGGCCCATGATCTTTCGTCGCAGCGGCGGCTGGGCGGCCGCGCTGTTTTTGTGCGCGGCTTTGGTCGCCGGCTGTTCATCCAAGACGTTCACCGACCGCAATTTCGGCAACGACGCGGGCGCCGGCTTCGTCCCCGAAGTCAGCGACACCGTCGACGGAGGCGACAGCGCCACGGGCGGTTCCAGCGGCGTCGGTGGCACCGGCGGCGATACGGCGACCGGCGGCGCCGGCGGCGCTGCCGCGCCGGACGCCGGCGACGATGTGGCCGACGCGGCAACGGACGCCCTGGACAACGGATAAGATATGTTCGACAAACGCGAGAACGGTTTCGGGATCTCATAGGCGTTCGGAGGCACGGGATGCAGGTGGTTTGTGGCAATTGCCAGCTGAGCTTCGAGGCCCCCGCGGGGGCGACGGGTCTGGTGTGCCCGATTTGTCGTGGACCCTTGCGCCCGGCCCAAGCATCCGCTGACGCTGCCTTTGCCAACGCGGTTCTGGAGTGGGACGCCGGAACGCTGAACGATCTGATCGGCATTCTCAGCGCCCCGGCGCTGGCTGCGCGGGTCGAGGTCTTCGCCCCCGGCAGCGAGATCCCCGCCGGCGAGGTTCACCTGCTGGCGGGCGGCGTCTCCGATGCGCTGGCTCCCGGAGTTTCCCCGAACGACGCGCTTGATCACCTGCGCGCGATCGCGCCAGCGCGTTTTCGCGTCGAGCAGCGGCTGCCCAACCCTGCCGACGGCGATCTGACGTACCCCGGTCCTGACGCCGGGACGCTGGACAGCCGCCCGCTGGCGCACCTCATGCGCTATTGCGAGCAATTCGTCATCACCTGTTCGATCGACGTGTGGCGCGGGAACGAGAACGCCCGCGTCGACTACCGGCGCGGCGAGATCAGCGGCGTCACCGTCGGTGGCATCGACGCCCCCGAGCGTCTGGCCGAGGTGATGCGCTGGTCGTCGGGCAATTACCGTCTGGTGGTGCCAAAGCTGACGCTGCCGGATTTGGCATTGACGAGCACGAAGGCGCCCGCCGCCGCCAAGGCGGCCAAGGTCGAGCCGGCCGCTCCTTCGCCGCCGCCGGCGGCCGCTGCGACGACCCGCCCGCCGGCTTCGTCCGCCACCAACCGGACGATCTTCGGCATGCCCGCCGCCGATCTGGCGGCCATCCGCGCCGCCACCGAAGCCCAAGATCGCGCCAAGGCCGAACGCGCGTCAGCGGCGGCGGTGCCGGCCGCGGCCAGCGTGCCCGCACAGGCAGCGGCACCGGCGACGATGGCGGCGGCGTCGGTCGATCGCGCCAGCGGCACCAAGACCATCTTCGGTGTGCCCGCGGCAGTGCCGGGGCGCGCTGCGGCCGCCTCGGCGCCCAAGTCGAAGAAGCAGCAAAAAGCAGAAGCCGCCGCCGCCGCTGCGGCTGCTCGACAGGAACGCAAGACCGGCGCGCGCAAGACCTTGGTGCCGCGGCCGGAGATCATCCCGCCGAACGCCCTGGATATGGCGGTGGCCGCCGCCGATCCGGCGCTGCTGGGCGGCGCCAGCGAGGTCCGTGCAACCCAGGCTGGGTTCAGCCAGACCGAGGTGGCATCCAGTGCCGCTCCGACCTTGCCGGCGCCCGCGCTCGAAGTACACGCCCCCGCCGCGCTGGCGCCGACGGCCGCGCCCCGGCACGTGCAGCACGCCGACGATGAGACCTCGCGCGTGCCGACGCGCGCCCCCGGGCCGAAAGAACGCCCCATCCTGGCCTACGTCAGCGTGGGCTTCATCTTCGGCCTGCTGCTGCTCGGCATCTATCATCTGGTGGGCCTGCTCGCCCACTGATTGATCCACGGGCGATAGGTCGGAGACAGTCGGACATGTTCTTCTCTGACGTGGCGGATGCCTACCGCCGCACGCGCAAGCCGAAGGACATCTTGTGGAACCGCTTCGTGGCGCGGCCGCTGGCGGCCGTGTTCCTGGTGCCGCTGGCCCGCACGCGCATCACGCCCAATCAGATCACCTTCCTGACGCTGGTGATCTTCGCCGGGGGGGCTGTGTTACTGGCCCTGGTGCCGGGCTGGCGCGCGCTGATTCTGGGCGCGGCAATCTTGGAGCTGTCGTATGTCTTCGACTGCGTCGACGGCCAGCTGGCCCGCCTGAAACGAATGTCATCGCCGGTCGGCGCGCACCTGGATTTTCTGATGGACGAGCTCAAGGCGTTCGTCCTGGTGGCCGCCATTGGTGCGCGCCTGTGGCTGGGCTCGGGCGACGCACGGTTCTTGCTGGAGGCGCTGCTGGGATTGGTGGCCGTCGCTTCGGCGATCAGCCTGACCACGTTTGTGCGCCGCCCGGAGTACGCCGCCGCCACCGGCGCGTCGGCCGGACACGGGGCGGGCGACTACGGCGAAGGTTTCGCCGCCGACGACCCGGCGGTCGCCCCGAAAAGCTGGTCGCCGTTGCGCGCGCTCGAATCGCTGGGGAAGTTCTTGGCTCACTATCCGAGCTACATTCTCTTGGTGGCGGCGGCCAATCGGATCGATCTGTTCTTGCACGTCTACGTGGCCATCAACGCCGCCTACGCGGCGCGCGCGCTTCTGGGTGTGACCATCAAGCTGGGGCGTTCGGCGTGAAGGCGATCATCGTCGCCGCCGGCCGCGGCCGACGCCTGGGCCCCGAGACCGCGGAGATCCCCAAGTGCATGGTGGCGGTCGGCGGGCGGGCGATCCTGCATCGGCAACTGGACGCCCTGACTGCCGCCGGCGTCGACGACGTGGTGATCGTGCGCGGCTACCTGGGCGACAAGATCCACCCGCCGGCGAATTTTGGCCGGGCGCTGCGCTTTGTGGAAAATCCCGAATGGGCCAGCAACAACATCCTCGCTTCGCTGATGTACGCCGAGAGCGAGATGGCGGGCGGCTTTCTGTTCTCGTATTCGGACATCGTTTTTGCGCCCGATCATGCTCGCCGGTTGGTGGCGGCTGGCGACGACGTCGGCCTGGTCGTCGATCGCCGCTGGGACGAAGCCTACGTCGGCCGCATCCAGCATCCGGTGTCCGAGGCCGAGCTGGCCAAGGTCGAGGGTGAGGGTCCCGGCGCGCGCGTCAGCCGGGTGGGCAAGCGCGTGGTGGCGGCCGACGACGCCGCCGGCGAATTCATCGGCCTGGCGCGTTTCTCCGACCCCGGCGCGCGCGCCTTGCGCGATGCCTGGCACGCGGCGCTGGCGCTGGGGTTGGATCGCCCGTTCGGCACTGCGGCTTCCCTGCGCAACGCGTACCTGTCCGACGCGCTGAACGCCATGGCCGACGAGGCCGTTCGGTTGTCGCCGCTGCTGATCGACGGCGGCTGGCGCGAGATCGACACCGAAGAAGATCTGGCGCGCGCCAGCTCGGTGGTCGATAGCTGGGGCTGAACGTGGTGGCCGCCGCCGATCCCAGCCACTGGCTTTACCGCCTGACGTCGGCCGAGTGGCTGGCGGCCGCGGACACCGAGCTTGAACACTGCGCGCAGGCGCTGGCGCGGCGAGCGGTGCGTCCGGGCGTCACCTACGCGCGTCGGGCCGCCGGCATGGCATTGAACGCCGTGCTACGCGGGCAGGACGATCCCGATGCGCGCTACGGCCGCAGTTACATGGAGCACGTGGCGGCCCTTGGCGACGACGAACAGGCGCCGGCCGAGGTGCGCATCGCCGCGCAATCGCTGCGCACGATGGCCCCGGCGCCGCCGGCGTTGATCACCCTTGGCAAACCCGATCTGCGCGCGCTGGAGGCGGCGCGCGTCGTGGTCGGGCACGCGCGGGCTCAGGTCAGCGAGAACGGATAGGAAACCACCTGGCTGCCGTTCGAGGGCGGAAAGCGCAGGGCGCCCACCACGCTCTTGATGCAGCCGGTGAGACCGCCCCGCTGCAAGATGGCAGGCGCTTCGACGCGCACGCCGCGCACGTTGCCGCTGCGCTGGATGCGAAACTTGACCGTCACGCGCCCGGGAACGTACGTCTCCTCGTCGGGGCGGGCGTGGGAGATACAGCCCAAAATGGCCTCTTCCTTGGCGCGAAAGCGACTGTCGATGTCGTCCTGATCCAGCTCGCGTGAACCGCTGTCGTCGGACAGGTCCAGATGGAGGACGTCGGGGCGGGACAGATCGTCGCCCTGGGTGACCAGCTTCAAGTCGGCTGCGCTGAGCTTCACCGGTTCGGGCTCGGGCTCAGCGGCGGCCACCGGTGCGGGCGCGCCGCGCCGTTCGTGGGCCGGCGCGCCGTCATCGCCGCCACGGCCGAGGCGGGTGGCGCCGCGCCGGCGGCGTTTCTTTCGATCCTTGCCGTTGTCGTGCGCCGCCGCGCCGCCGTCAGGCGTGGGCGATGCGACGCGAAGCGCGGATTCTCGTTGCTTCCAGAACAGGTAGCCGCCGACGATCAATCCGGCCACCAATAGCCCCAGCAAAAATCCCTTCATTGTGCGTTCATCCGCGGCGCGGGCGCCGGGTGACAGCGTACAAGATCCGCGCGCGCCCCTGTGTCATTCTTCGAGCGTGGCGGCATCAAGCAGAACGGCCCGCGCGCGCCTGGTCGTCGCGCTGGCCAGCGCCGTCGCCGTTGCCGCGTTGGCGGCGGTCGCGATTGGGGCGGTTGGGGCAATTGGCGAACGATCGGCGGTGGCGAAGGAGCACACCGCGTCCTGCGCCGAGCTGCCGGCGATGATCACCCGCGTGCGGGCCAGCATCGAAGTGGCCGGCGATCAACGCCAGCGCGGCAGCGCGCTTGCCGCCTACCAAGTGCTGCGCACGACGGCCGCCAGCATGGTGAAGGACAGCGAGGGTGATCGCTGCGGGGCGCTGGGACGCACGATGAGCGCGGCCCTGCTGCGAGCGGCGCAGTCGCGCACCGCCGTCGACGCCAGCGTCGAGCTGGACCTGGGCCTGGACGCCGCGCTGTCGCTGGCCACCGACGGGCATCCACGTTATGTGACGCTGCCGCCGAAGCTGCCGCCCTTCGGTGAGGCGGTGGTCTACGGGGAAGACTGTCCGGATCTGTTTCCGCTGATCGCCCGTCTGGACGGCCCGGCAGATTCTTTGTCACAGCGGGTACGTGGCGTGCTGGTCGATCTGACGGCGCGGCCGCGTTGCGCGGAGGTGCGGCGCCTGCTGACATCGGCGTCGGCGTCACCAGCCACGCTGGCCCACGCCGTCGATTCGGTGCGGCTGGACGAACCCGACGAGGCGGGCTCCGGCGAGCCGCGCGCCGCCGTCGTCAGCCGTTGCCCCGAGCTGCCCCTGGTGGTCGAACGGCTGGCCACGGCCATCGCGGTGGGCGCGCCGCAGTACAACGCCGGCGACGCCCGGTCTTGCCGGCTGACCTACGAAACCGCCGTTCGAACCATCACGTCAGACGTGATGGGCGTCGGGCGCTGCCCGGCGGTGCGGGCGCTGCTCGCGACGGGGCTGGCGCGCGCCACGGCGGCGTCCAGCGCAAACGAGGCCGCCTGGGCCTTGCGCCACAGCTTCGATGTGGTTCTTTCGGGCGGCGCCGGTGCCGCACCTTGACCTAGCAGAAGAGAAAGCACTATCTTTAGCCCCGTTTGGGCCTGGCGCTCGGCCTTCGCATAGCATTGTGCTTTTGGCGCGTTGACAGAATGGAAACCACAGGAGAAAACGAAACTCATGAAGAAGGCTGATCTGGTGGACGTGGTGGCGCAGCAGAAGAATCTGCCGCGTCCGCAAGTCGAGGCGACGATCGATTCCTTGATCGACGCGGTGGCAGAGGGCCTGGCGCGCGGCGAGCGAATCGACCTCCGTGGCTTTGGCGCGTTCGCTGTTCGTGAATCCGCGGCCCGCACCGGGCGCAACCCACAGACGGGCGAGGCCATCCAGATCGCTGCCCGTCGTGTTCCGACGTTCAAAGCTGGCAAGGAGCTGCGGGATCGCGTTAATCGCCCGAGCTCATAGCAGTCGCTCGGTCCGCAGGAAGCTAGATGGGTACTCGTCTCTTCATTGGAAATCTTTCGTATAACGTCAACGAGCAGGAGCTCCGCGACGCCTTCGCCGGTGAGGCCATAGAACTCCGCAGTGTGCGGGTGGCCTTGGATCGCGACACCGGTCGTCCACGCGGATTCGCCTTCGTCGAGACCATGACGGACGAAGGCGCCAAGGCGTCGATCGAAAAGCTGTCTGGCCGATTGTTGCAAGGCCGGTCGATCATCATCGAGGAAGCCCAGGCCAAACCGGGGGGCGTTGGGCCGGGCGCTCCCCGGCCGACTGGCGGAAGCTTCGGTACGCCGCCCGCGGCGGGCGGTGCTGTCGGTCCGGCACCGGCGGGTGGTGCGCCGCGCGCCGGTTTTGGGCCCAAGCCTGTTCCCGGCGCGCCGGGCACCGGTCCCGGCAGCGGCCCGCCTCGCACCCCCGGGGGCGGCGGGTTCGGCCCGCCGCGCGCGCCCGGCACCGGCGGTCCGCCACGCGGGGGGTTCGGCGGGGCACCGCGTCCTGGTTACGGCGGTGGTCCTGGCGGTCCCGGGTTCGATCCGCGTTTCAGCGGCGGTGCTCCCGGCGGTCCTGGCAGCCGGGGAGCCGACGCGCCACCGCGCCGGGAACGTCCTGAAAAGAAAAAATCGACGCGCCCCAAACCCGAAGAAAGGGAGCGCGGCAACTGGCGCTGGAACGGCAAGGTCGACGAAGACTAACCGGGGGGTAGGCTCCGTGAATGAGCCAAGGCAGGGTTCGCGCAAAGGACAAAGGTGAGCCCAGCCCGGGTGCTCATCGTCGACAACGATCCCTGGATCCAGCGGATGGTGGCGACGATTCTGGGCCAGGGCGGCCATCTGGTGAACCTGGCCGGTGACGCCCAGGGCGCGCTGACGTGCGCGTCGAAGGTCCTGCCCGAGGTGGTCATCACCACCGTCGGTCTGCCTGCTGTCGACGGTTGGCCCTGGTGGGAACGGCTGCGCGTCATGCCCGAACTGGCCAGCACGCCGATCATCTTCCTGGCCGGCGCCAGCGATGAGTCCAGCAGCATCCGCGGATTTGATCCCGAGCGTGACCAGCGCCTGGTGAAACCATTCCGCATCGAAGAGCTGGAGCGGCGCCTGCACACGGTTCTGTCGCGGCTGCGCGAGGCGCCGCTGACCGGCGCGCCGCGCCCGCGCCCGCAATTTCCCGACCGGCCGTCGCGCGGGTTGCGGCCGCTGTCGGCCATGCAGGGCGCGCTGGATCTAATCGGTCTCTCCAGCATCCTGATGATCTTGGAAATCGAGCGCAAGACCGGCATTCTGCTGCTGGAGCAACCGCAAACAGCGGCGCGGCTGTTCCTTCGCAAGGGACGAATCATTCGCGCCGAGATGGACGCCCCCAACGCCTGCTCGGGGACGACGGCGGTGTTCGGGGCGCTGGCCTGGGATAGCGGGCGGTTTGATTTTCTGGTCGGCGACGTGGGCGGCATCGACGACATTCAAGCCTCCACGGCGTTCCTGCTGATGGAAGGCGCGCGGCGCATCGACGAGGCCGCCCAAGCCAAGCCGCCGCCCCAATGATCCCGTCGCTGTCAGAAGCGGCGACGCTGTACACGGGACCGATCATCTCGCTGCGCATCGAGGTCCCGCGCGAGTGCGAGGGCTGGCGTCTGGATCATTTTCTCAAGCGGCGCATCGGTCGTCTGTCGCGCACGCGCATCCAATCGATCATCGCCACCCAGGTGTCGCTGGCCGATGGGCGGCGGGCGCGTCCGGCGCTGGCCGTGCACGCCGGCGACGTCGTCTTGCTGAATCGCCCCGCACCGATCGAGCCACCGGTGCCGCGGCATTTTGGCGTTCTGTTCGAAGACGAAGACGTGCTGGTGATCGACAAGCCGGCCGGCTTGCCCATGCACACCACCGCCAAGTTCTGGAAGAACACCCTGGTGGCGTTGCTGCGCGAACGCTACCCAACCGAGAAAATGGAGATCGCGCACCGGCTCGATCGCGAGACCTCGGGTGTAATGCTGGTGGCGCGCCACCACCAGGCGGCCAGCTGGCTGAAACGCGCGTTCGCGCGGCGGGCTGTAGCGAAGAGCTACTTGGCGCTGGTCAAAGGCCAGCCCGCCGACGACGGCATGATCAATCAGCCGATCCGACTGCTGGATTCACCGACCCACCTGATGATGGGCGCCGCGCCCGACGGCTTGCCGGCGGTGACGCGCTTTCGGGTTCTCCGGCGCTTGCCCGGACATGCGCTGTGCGAAGCCATCCCCGAGACCGGGCGACAGCACCAGATCCGCGTCCACCTGGCTGGCATCGGCCATCCCATCGTGGGCGACAAACTTTACGGCGCCGGCGAAAAGATGTTCATGCGGGCCTGCGACGAGGGCATGACGCCCGAGTTACTGGAGGCGTTTGATGGATTGCCTCGCCACGCGCTGCACGCGCACCGGCTGACGTTCCCGCATCCGACCACGCGCGAGCCAATGACGGTGGAGAGCCCGCTGGCGGCGGATCTGCTCGAATACATGGCCGCGCTGGGCTAGCGAGTCGCCAGTTCTTCTTCGACGATGCGCTTGACCGTGCTCGGCTCGAACTTGCCCTTGTTCGCCTTCATGATCTCGCCGATCAAACGGCCCGATTGCTTGGGGTCGGAGGCGCCCAGGCGCAGCAGGGTCTCGCGGACCGCCGCCCGCACCTCGTCATCGCTGGCTGCCTTGGGCAGGAAGCGGGCACAGAACTCGATCTCGAAATCGATCTGTGGCAAGGCGCCGGCGCCGCGCTCGCCCACGGCGACATATTCTTCGCGCGCCTTGCGCAGCTGCTTTTGGTAGGCGGTCACCACGTCCAGCCACAAATTGTCGTCCAGAGGTCCCTTGAAGCCGGCGGCCGTGCGGCGCTCCATGTGTTTGGTTTTGATCATACGGATGCAGTCGGCCGTGCGAGCGTCCTTGGCGCGCATCGCGCCTTTCAGCAGATCGCCAAGCTGGGATTCGATGGACATGTCGAGACTCCTTGGAGCGGCAAACACTAGGGCCAAAACTGCGTCATCGCAACGAGCGTGTGTGAACGCCGGTCACGGTCCTTTTGTTGGACCGCCCGCATCGGTTAGTATTTGTGCGTGTTTGCCGCTGTTCTCGCTGGCGCGTTGGTTGCTAAATAGAACTACCGGGGAGCCATCGTCATGAGAATCATCCAGGTGTCCGGAGCTTTTCTGGCGGCCAACCTTTTCCTGGGGGCGGGCGCCGCGCAGGCCCAAGACGAGTTTGGCGATCCTGCGGCCGCTCCTGGTGGCGACCAACCCGCCGAAAGCCCGATCCCGCCTGACATCGAAGCCGCCCCGGTTCCCTATCCGACCGGCGGCTTTTGTTATGCCGGCCCGCACCCGGTGGACACGCGCGTTGAACCCGGCGTCGCCTTCGACGAGACCCAAGGCCTGCACATCCACAACTACGCCCCCATCGACCTGCGCTTGTTCACGTTCAAAGAGGGTTGCTACTACTTCATCGGCGATCCGCGCGACTTCGGCTACGGCGGGCAGGTCTACAACTATTACGGCGCGCACCCGGTGCTGGACACCTATGGCGGCGGCTGGTGCTTCATGATGGGCGGCCACTATCACCTGTGGCAGCCGTGGTCGCCGTACTTCACCGTCGTCGGCCCGTGGAATTATTGGTACGGCCCCTATGATCCGTTCTTCTGGGCGTACTGGCCGTACTACTCGTACTACTACCGTTCGTTTTATCCGCGCTATTACGGCGGCGGGCGGTTTTACCGGGGCGGTGGCCATGGCGTGGCGCCACCCATTCGCAGCGTGCCGGCGCCCGCTGGCGGCTGGCGGGGGACCCCCGGTGGCGCTGGTGCCGCTGGCGGCGGCTGGCGCGGGACGCCGACGGGACCAGCCGCTTCGTCGGCGCTTCACGGCGCCTCGCCCGGCTGGCACGGCTCGCCGGTGCCGACGCGTCCCTTCGCCCCGGTGCGTCCCAGCGCGCCCGCCAGCGGCGGCTTCCACTTCCGCGGCGGCCACCGGTAGAACGCCGCCGTCAGTTGTTTCCGTGCGGGAAGAACGTGTCATCGTACGAGAACTGCATGAAGCGGTCGAAGGTGATCGCCAGAAATAAATTGATCACGAAGGCGACCACCACCAGCGACTTGAACACCTTCGACAGCGGCCGCTGGCGCACCGCCAGCAGCATGACGAAGAAGATCATGTAGTCCAGGCTGAAGCGATAGCCGAACTGGATGTAGCCCGAGTTCTGATACAGCAGCGACGGCAGCGCGGTGGCGCCGATGGTCAGCCACAGCGGATTGGTCAAGCGGCTCTTCTCGGCGGGCATCACCGTGTAAGCCAGGTTCGGCGACGTCACCAGCAGGCTCATCCCGTGCTGGCTGATCTTCACGTACGGATACCTGGTCATGATCCGCGGCAGCAGCACCAGCGCCGCGGCCAGGTTGCGTGACAAGAAGTGATAGTTGAACAGACCCCAACGGGCAATGCGTTCCTTCCACTGCACGTTCAGGAACTCGTGGCCGAAGGTGGTGGGGTGTCCAAAACGCACCAGGTTGTGCCACGCCAGCACGGCACCCACGATCGCCACCGGTACGCCAAAACGCACCAGGCGCGGCAGCAGCGCCACCCATCCACGCGCCTGGCGTAACGCCGGCAGGCCACCCGAGACCCGCACCGCCTCCCACAAGAAAAGCGGGATCATCCACAGCTGTGATGGCCGGGTGGCGAATCCGAGGACCAGGCACAGCCCGGCCAGCGTCGGTCGTTCGGCGTCCAGGCTCGCCCACGCGTAGCCGATGGCCAGCGTGTTGGCGATGATCAGCGCGGTGAACCAGACCTGGCCCAGCACCGCGCAGTAATAGTAAACCGAACCAACGCCGTAGAGCGCGATCAGCCACAGATCGTCGACGGGCGTGCGGCGACTGAGCCCGCGGCGGCGCAGATCGCCCAGCAGCAGAAACAGCAGCACCGGGTTGATGCCCGCCCACAGCACGGTGAAGAGGACGTCGTTGAAGTTCAATCCCCAGATGGCCACGAACGGGACCATCAGCACGGCGGGGAAAGGCGGGAACGAGACGTACCGGATGGCGCTGCGCGAGACGATGTCGCTCTCGTTGATGGTCTCTGACCGTCCGCGCAGAGGATAGAACCGATCGGTTGGCCCGCCGGTGCGGCTTCCGTAGATGCCGCGCACCTCGCGCCCGTCTTTCAGTTTGAGGACGTCGACTTTGGCCCAGTCATTCTCGTTGGGCGGCGGCCCCTGCAGGGCCAGCCGTCCGTGCAGCCAGCCGTCCGCCAGATAGACGTAGTGGTTGTATTGCGAATGCCGGCGCAGCCGATCGCCCGACGCCCCCAAATAGGCGCCCGTAAAAATAATGTAAAGAACGACCAGGGCCTTGCGCGTGTGCAGGAAGCGCGCGAACCCGCCCGCCCACCGGAACGTGGGTCGAGCGGGCGCGCTGGGCACGGGGGCGAGGTCAGCCGCCGTCGCAGCCGTCGCTGTCGCCGCCGGCGGGTCGTCGGTCATTTGATTCCCCGCTGGTACACCGTGACGATGGGGACACCTTCGCGCGTGGACACCTTGACCGGCTTGACGGTGCCATAGTCGTCCCAGAACCAGCCTTCGTACATGGCCCAGTGTTTCTCGTAAAACAGCAGGCCCAGGTCCGAGTGCTGGATGCCGGCCTGCTGCTGCCCGGTGTCGCCGGCGTTCATGGCCAGGCGGCCTTCGCGCTTGTACATGTGCAAGGCGTCGCTGATGACGTCGTGCCAGTACATGTTCGTGCGGTGGGGGTTGGCGTTGATCCAATCCAGCAACGGCAGGGCGGCGTAGCCCCAGAACTGCCGGTTCATGCCCAACGATGCGCCGCCCGCGAAGCCGCCCGCGATCATGTTGTAGTGGCTGAGCCCGTCAGGGAACGACCGCCGCGTCTCGACCACCGCCGGCGCGGTCACCAGCAGCGCCAGCGCGATCGGCAATGCCTGTCGCAGCCGCGCGTGGGCCGGCGACAGCGCCCCGGCAATCGCGCGCAGCATCCACGCCAGCCCAAACCCGGCCGCCACCGCGATGTAAGGGTTCGCCGTGAGGAAGTGTTTGACGCCGCCGAAGATGGGCGTCGACGGCAGCGACAGCACCGCCAGCGGGCCGAAGATCTGCACCGCCATGAACGCGCCCGGGGCACGATCGACGTCGGCCCCGGGACGCAGCCAGTTCGGTCGGGTGGTCAGCGGATCCTCGGGCGGTC
This sequence comes from Polyangia bacterium, assembly GCA_036268875.1. GTDB lineage: Bacteria > Myxococcota_A > Polyangia > Fen-1088 > Fen-1088 > DATKEU01. The sequence goes on from DATATI010000089.1 coordinate 30,419, forward strand.
CGTCGGGGATCAGCGGCGCGCGCCGCCGCCGGTGAATCAGCACCGCCGCCCCGAGCAAGGCCAGGGCCAGCGTGGTCACCGGCACCGTCAGTCCGGTCTCCACCACCGGCGCGGTGGCGCGCAGCAGCTTGTCGCGCGTCTCGGTCGGCGGTTCGTTCCAGTTCCGGCCCAGGTATTCAAAGTTGTAGTGCTCGTGCTGCAGGTGGCGGTTGACGTACTGCTTGGCCCGCGCCACCGGCGTATGCCACAGCCACGGCCAGTGCAGAAAAAAGATGACTGGCCCGAGGAGCAGCATCGACACGAACGCCAGCGGGATGCGCGGCAAGCGCAAGGCGCGCAGATCCCCGCGTCGCATCCACACGTAGTGCCCGACCAGGAAGATCGGCATCAGCCAGGCGTTGTGCTTGACCCCGAGCGCGATGCCGAACACCAGGCCCGACAGCACGCCCCAGCGCGGGCTGCGCAGCGATTTCCAGTACGCGAACCCGACGGCGAAGGCCATGGTGGTCACCGGCGCGTCGAAGCAGGCGATGGGCGCGTGGAAAAAATAGTGCGGCTGCGCCAGCGTCAGCATCGCCGCCACCGCCGCCGGCAGCGGCCCGATGAACTGGCGGGCGAAAAAGAACACCATCGCGATCAGCGCGCCGCAAAACAAGATGGCCGGGAACCGAAAGGCCGTCGATTCACGCTCGAACAGCGGCAGCGTGACGTGGCGGCCGTGCACCGGGATGGGGTGCAGGCCGCGCGCCGGGCCGGTGCAGGTGCAGCGGTGGAAGGCGCGCCAGGACAGGCCATACAGCGTCTTCATGATCACCGGGTGGTCGGGAGCGTTGTCGCTCCAGTAGCGGTCGATGCCTGCTTTGGTAAACGACTGGCCGATCTTGCCGGCGCGGATGTTGCCGCCGAGCTCCTCGAACCAGCCCCAGTAGCGTTCGCCGGCCCGCATGTACTGGCCTTCGTCGCGGCCGAAGCCCTCGCGACCTTCGACGCCCAGCAGCCAGGCCACGGCGACCAGGCCCAGCAGAAAAGCCAGGCCCCGGTCGCGCGTCCGTGGCGAAAGCGCCATCAGCGGCGCGCCTCGGCGGCGAAGGCGAAGTGGCGGGCGTACGGCGCCGGCGAGCTTACCTCGAAGCGCACCGGGACCGTGCGGCCCTCGAGCGCCCGGGTGTCGACGTGGGTGAGCAGCCAGCCGCTTTGATTGCGGGTGGTGACCTTCCAGTTGGGCTGGCCATCGATGATCACGCGCAGGTCAACCGGCCCGCGCGCCGCCTTGCGCATCCACACGTCATGCAGCCCGGTGGCGAGGGTGATCTCTCGGCCGAGCGGCACGGCGGGAAATTCGATCGCCACGGTGGCGCCGCCCACCGGCTGCGCCAGCAACGCCTCGTGCAGGTGGGTGTCGACCTCGACCAGCTGGCGGCGGACGAAGTTCCAGCCGATGTTGGGACACTGGATGCGATCGGGAAGCTTGGCGCAGGCGATCGCTGAGCCGGCGCTGTTGGTGCGGCTGACGACAGCGTCGGTCCAGTGGCTGACGAAATCGTACGTCACCACGGCGGCCGGACGTTCCAGCCGGCGCACCGTCAACGCGCCGAAGCGCTGCTGGTAGGCGATGGCGCCCGTCTCATCGCTGTGGGCGCCGCGCTGGCTGACCTCCCAGACGCGGCCGAAGGTGGCGCTGTCCAGTCGGGCGGCGGTTGGGATGGAAATCAGATCGCCCAGGTGCTGGCGCATCACCGGATCGGACCACGCCGGCGCGGCGACCAGCAGATCGCCCGGGCGAAAATCGGCGCGCACCGCGCCGGAGGCGCCGCGCCAGTCGGTCTCGGTGGGCGCGCGCGACGGGGCGATGAGCGCGGTGGCGGTCTCGACCAGGGCCAGGGCGGCGATGCCGACGGCGGCCACCAGCGCCACGCGCGAGGCGGGAAAGGGCGCGGTCGAAGGCCGCGCGCGCGCTTCCGGGGCTGCTTCCACGAGGCGGGCAGACTAGCGCAAAAGGTGGATCATCGCACGACGAACGTCCCCAGCTTCACGCGGTCGTGACCGTCGGTGAGCGCGCGCGGTGTGACCGGCAGACGCGCCCCGCCCTTGAACGCGCCCAAATACAGCGTGTAGGCCCCAGGCGTCGAGCCGGGCGGCATGGCGAAGACCTGCTGATCGCGGATGCGCTGGCCGGGGTGCCAGCTTTCGACTGGCAGGAGGCCGTCGACGGGAACGTGGTCGAGGTTGCGGAAGGACCCGCCCGGCCCGTCCAGGTGGAAGAACATCCGCCAGCCGTCGGCCAGACGTTTCTTCGATTCGAAGTAATACCTCACGGTCACGTCGCCGCCGACCGCCGCCGTCAGGGCCGGGGGCGAAAGGTCATAGCCAAGGACCCGCACCTGATCGTTGATCATCGCGTCCAGCTTGACCTGCGGTTGCGGCGCGGGCGCACCGACCGGGATCAGGCCGCGGGCCAGTGTCTCGGTGTAGCCGGGCGGCAAGGCCAGCAGCGACACCAGGCCTTTCAGCTTCTCCTTCAGTTCGGCGCAGGCCGGGTCCTGGCCGCCGCTGCCCCACAGGTCGTGGTTCTCCGCCGGGTCCCGCCCAAGGTCGTAACACTCGGTGGTGTCGCCGGGGATCCAGTTCCACAAAAGGTGGCGCGAGGCGCTGACCAGCGCGCGCTTTTTCCCGCGCTCGGACGAGACCTCTTGAAAGATCGGCTGGTCGTCGAGGCCGACGTCGTGGCGCCCGCCGAGCTCGTTCACCAGCGAACGCCCGACGAACGATTTCTCCTCGTGGCCGCGGGCGAGGTTGACCATGGTAGGCGCCAGATCGACGTGGCCGACGGGCAGCTTGGATCGCTGCGGCGGCAGGCCGGGCACGCGGACGATCATCGGCACCTTGGTCTGCGGTTCGTAAAGATCGAAGCCGTGCTCGGTGATGCCGTGCTCGCCCATGCCTTCGCCGTGATCACCGGTGACGACGATGGCGGTGCGATCCCACAGGCCCAGGGTTTTCAGATGGGCCAGCACACGGCCCACGTGCATGTCGGTGAAGCGGATCTCGCCGTCATAGAGATCGACCCGGGCGTTGCCGAAGCTGGGCACCTCGGGGTGCGGCTCGTAGCTAAGGTGCGGGTCATAAAAGTGCAGCCACAGGAAAAACTTCTGCGCCTTGTGGGCGTCCAGAAACCCGATGGCGTCGTCGGCCATCTCGCGCGACGACGAGCCGTGCGATTCCATCGGCCCGTTCACCGCCACGTGCAGGTCGGCGCGCGCCGTGCTGTAAAAATCCATTCCCCGTTCAAAACCGCGGCGATCTTGCTTGTCGAAGTAATGAAAGCTGAACATGCCGCCGGTGAAGTACCCGGCGTCGTGCATGGCCTGGCCGATGGTGCGCACGGAGCTGGCCATGCGGGGCCACCAGATCGATTCGTCCCACTCGATCGCCGACGGCCAGCGGCCGCTGGCCAGGGCGGGCATCGAATAGCGCGTCGACGGCGCGTGGGCCCAGCCGTTCTCGAACAGCGTGCTGGCGGCGGCCAGCTTGTCGAGCTCGGGCGAGGTGGGGCGCGGGTAACCATAGCAGCCCAGGTGATCGGCGCGCAGGGTGTCGATGGTCAGAAACAGCACGTTCAGCTCGCGCGGCACGGCGTCGGGCACGGGGAAAAAGTGGGCCGGCGTGACGGCGGCGCCCACCCCGTCGCGGCCGTCGCAGTCTTCGTCGATGCCGTCGCCCGGGATGTCCATGGCGCCCGGGTGAATGCCGGGATCGTTGTCGTCGCAGTCGCCGCCGCCCAGCGCCCGCGCGTAGCCGTCGTGGTCGGCGTCCAGCAGCTGGCGCCCGGCGGCCAGCACCGGGGCCACCAGCCCGGCGCGCGCCAACCCGGCCTTGCGCGCCGGTTCGGAGGCGCTGACCGGAAACAAGATCAGCGCGGCGATCGGTCCCAGCGCCACGCCCAAGATCAAGGCGCGTCCGGCGCGCGCCGGCAAGCGCGGTCCGAGCATCAGCAGCAGCCCCAGTCCCACGAATACGATCGCGCCCGCGACGGTGAGGTCCACCCACGGCGCAAACCGCAAGTTGGCCGACCACGACCAGGCGACGGCCGCGCCTGCGCCGCCGCCGTAAGCGATCGCCGCCAGCGCCGCCACGAAAAATGGCGCCAATCGCCCGCGCAGGGTGGCCACGCGCGCCAGCGCCGGCGGCAACACGAAGGCCAGCGCCGCCACGCCCGCGCGCCAGACGACGGCCAGCGCTGGCCGCGCCGGCACCGGCACGCGCCACACCAGAGCGAACAGCGCGCCGCTCAGCAACGTCGCCAGCGCTGGCAGCAGCAACCAGCCGTTCGACGTCGCCGGCCGAACGCTGACGTCATGGGCGCGGCCCCGCCAGCGGCCGGCCATCACGCGCGCCAGCGCTGGCGCCAGCAACGCCCCCAGCCCACCGACGGCCAGGGTGGCCAGCGCCACCAGGCCAGCGGCCAGAAATCGGTTGTGCCTGTCGCTGGTCTCTTTGTCGACCGCCAATGCCGCCGCTGCCGCCGCTGCGCCGAAGAGGGCGAACGCCGCCGCCGTCGCCCAGCGCGGCGCGCGCACCGAGCGACCCCAGCGCGTGGAGCGAACCGCTGCCTCCAAAAGCGCGCCGGCCGCCCAGCCCGCCAGCGCATCGACCGTGGCGGCCAGCGCGGCGCTGGCCAGGGTGGCGCGCGCGTCCAGGCCGACCAGGGCCGCCGCCCGGCAGCCATCCGCCACCCCGACGACGGCGCCGGCCAGGGCGCCACACACGGCGCCTGCGGCAAGCGGTATGCGTCTGCGCATCAGCGCAGCGAACCCTACCATCCGGGGCGCTCTTTGCGCGGGGATTACTTCTTCGTCGACCGCTGGGCCTTGTCGGGTGGGAAAGACGGGGTGGGGAGATTCTTGCCGGCGGCGGCGGCTTCGGACGGCTGGGCGACCAGGTTGGGGCTGCTGCGCTTCAGCACGACCGCGGTCTGCAGGGATTGCACTTCGTTCGATTCACGGGCGAAGACTTGCACCATGTTGCTGCCGGGCCACAGCGGCACGTCGGCGGCGAAGTCCATCTTCGATCGGTCGCCGGTCGGCGTGTTCGGCTGATAGAAGACCTTCTTCATCGCCGTCTTGGCGTTGCGGTTCCACACCCGGATGTAGACGTCGCGCACCACCTTGTCGTCGGAGACGTGGCCGGTGACGTGCACGCTTTCACCGGTGGTCACCGTGGGCGCCGACACCGTCAGCAAAGGTGGCGTCACCTGCCATTCGGGCCGGATGGCGCCGTGGGGCGTGCCGCCGGCGCTGGTGTCGGCGGTGGCGACGAAGGCTGACCGGCCGTTGTCGAGATCGACGCGGGTGAACGCCCCCAGCTTGCCGGTGACCTTGAAGGCGTTGCCTTTGTCGGCGCGGCCCACCACCAGGCTGCCGTCGATGGGCGCCTCGCGCACGGCGACGCCGTCGTGGGTCATGGTGACGTCGCCGCTGGCTGCTTCGGGGGCGGGTCCGCCCCCGGCGATCTTCACCTTGATCTTGTCGGTGACCGATTCGCCCAGCGTGGTGTCGCCGACCGCCAGCTCAAGCTGGTATTCGTCGCCTTTGAAGTCGGGGCGGATTTCATAGACGAACGAGAAGGTCTTGGTTTCGCCGGGCGCCATGTCCTTGGCGTCGAAGCGCCCGGCGCTGATGAGCAGGCCTTCCTGGCCGGCGCCGTTGCGCAGGACCGCTTCGGTGTGCAAAGCGCGGCCGACGCCGATGTTCTTCACCGTCACCAGTGTGCGCACTTGCTCGCCGCGCTGGACCTGGCCGTCGTGGTTATCGCCCTTGAGATCGTCGACCGTCTGATAGGTGTACGCGAACATCGGTCGCGGCTTGCCTTCGATGTTCACCGTCAGCTCCGTACCGCCGCTGGCCACGCCGCGCTGGCTGAACAGCGTTCCCTTCAGCGCGTCGGTGCGGGTGAACGACGACGTCGGCACCTTCACCGACAGATCGTAGGTCCTGGAATCACCGGCCGCGATCTTGCCGAAAACCATCTCGTTCTCGTCGAAGATGGGGTTGTCGCTTTCCAGCAGGGCGCGCACGCGGTAGGCGGTGCTGCTGCCGGTGTTCTTCACCGTGCCGCGCACCTTGACCACGTTGCCGGCGGGTACCTTGGCGGCGTCACCTACGGTCTGCAACGACAGCTGCAATTGCGGCGACGGCCCGGTCGACGTCGGCGACTGGCTCCAGTCGACGCCCAGCTTTTCCAGGGCCTGGCTGACCTTGTGGTCTTCCGCGGCCTTCACCTTGTCGAGGAACGCCTTCGACCCTTGCACCAGCTCGCGCCGTTTCATGGTCTTGGCCTGGGCCAGAAGGTCGCGGGCGAAGTCCATCAAGAAGTCGGTCTTGAGGTCGGCGTCTTCGTCCGGCTCGGGCTGGTCGTCAGGATCGGCGTTCGCCGCATCGTCGTCGTCGTCTCCCGGGTGGGCCTTCTTGTCGGGCGCCTTGGTGACGAAGAGATACGAGATGGTGTCCATCGGCTTTTCGCCGCGGCGAACGCTGGGGTGTTCCAGGTGCCATTCGTAATCCGCTTCGCGGCGCTTGTGCGCCGACGGCTGCAGGCGAATCCACGACCGGTCGCCGTCCTTCTGCACCAGCAGCGGATCGGTCTCGATGTCCGGGATGACGCCCACGCCTTGAATCGAGATGTCCCCCGGCGTCAGGTACTGGGCGGTGGTCAGCTTTAGCCCCAGCTTGTCGTCGTCGGACTTGTCGCCGAAGGAGATCGGCGACGCGATGTCGAACAGCACCTGCACCGATCCCTTGCCGAAGGTGCCTTCGCCGATCACCACGCCGCGGTCCAGGTTCTTCATCGCGCCCGAGACGATCTCCGACGCGCTGGCCGAGTTCTGATTCACCAGCACGGCCAGCGGCACCTTGGGCTCGCGATCGCTCTTGGTAGCGGCTTCGTCTTTGAGGTGCGCGCCGCCGGCGCCCACCATCGACACCAGCGTGCCCGATTCGATGAAGGCGTCGGCCACCTTCTGCGCCTGCTCGTAAAGACCGCCCGGGTTCCCGCGCAGGTCCATGATGATCCCTTTGACCTTCTCCTTCTCGAACATAGCCAGCGCGTCGCCCAGATCGCTGGCGCTGTTGGCGGAGAAGTGCTGCAGGTGGAAATAGCCGATCTTGGCCGCCTGCTGATTGCCGACCGGCGGCGCCACCAGCACCCGGGCCGGCGGATCGATCGAAGGCGGGCGGATGAAGGCGCGGGTGATGGTGAACTTGCGCACCCCGGGCGCGGTGTCGCGTTCCACGTACACGTCGACGTTGGTGTCGACGTCGCCGCGCAGCCGATCCACCGCCTCGTTCAGGGTCATGTTGATGGTGGATTCGTTGTTGATGCGGACGATGTGGTCCTTGGCCTTGATGCCGACGCGGATGGCCGGGGTGTCCAGCATCGGGCGCTTGACGGTGATGCGGCTCTTCTTGTCCATCTCGATGACGATGCCGAGGCCCCCGAACTTGCCCTGGGTCTGCGTGCGCATGTCCTTGTAGGTCTCGACGTCCAGCAGGACCGAGTGCGGATCCAGCGTCTGCAGCATGCCGTTGGTGGCGGCCATCTCGATCTCCACCAGGCGGCGCGACTCTTCCTTTTCAGGGACCGGCTGCAGGTTCGGCTGCACGAAACGGAAAATGTCCTGAAGCGTGGTGCGCAGGTTCCACGGCGCGTCGACCTTCTCGATCGAGAACGTCCGCTGCTGGCCGTTCACCTTGACCGTGACCTGCTTCGGATCTTGCTCGGGCCAGCGGTCGATCAGAATTTCGGGCACGTCGCGCTGAACGAAGTCCAGCGCGCCCACCAGCATTCGACGCGGGTCCAGGCGGTTCTTGTCGAAGTAGTTTTCGCGGACGAAGAACAGCGTCTTGGAAAAGATCGGCAGCTGCGACAGATCGTACTTGCCGCCGCCGCTGGCGCGCACCGCCGCGCGCAGCGTGTTGTCGGTGCTGACCCTGATGCCCTCGCCGCCGTGGCGGATGGTCAAGACCAGCGCCGCCGTGCAAGCGACCGTGAATGCGAACACCTTGCTGAACCGGCGCATGCGCGACTCCGAGTGGGAAGAAGGTGCGCCCGCGGGTTGAGCGCTTTGGGGATGAGGGTGGGATGGATCGGACGGGCCGTCGAGGAGATCCATTAGATCCTTTCAATCATAGCGGTGGGAACGGCGAGGCGCACTTGGTAATCCATGAGCCTGTCTGGCCCGCGCGGGCGGCGTCGGTGGACGGGAACGTTCTCGGACAAAAGTCGACGAGCGTTGGGTATACTAACGCGCCCCATGGCTTCGCGAAGCAAACATGCCGCTCGTCGGGATCGGCAGCGTCGCACGGAGCCAGAGCCAGAGAGCGGCGATTCCGGCGATTCCGGCGAGCCTGCCAGCGACGACCCCGGCGGGTTCGTCGAGACGCCCGAGATGCTGGCAGCGCTGGCCCCCGAAAACGAAGGCGTCAGCGACACCGGCGAAGGACGGGCGGCGGCGATCGACTTTGATTCGGCCGAGTCGCTGGCCCGGGTCGAACGGACGCCGCTGATGAGCTCGTCCGCCCTGATGTCGTACTTGCAAGAGCTGCGCGTACACCCGCTTCTCGACCGAGAAGAGGAACACACACTGGCGGTGCAATATGCCCAGACCCACGACAACGCGGCGGCGCGGCGGCTGATCCAGGCGAACCTTCGGCTGGTGGTCAAGATCTCGCAAGAATATCGGCGGGCCCACAAGAACCTGTTGGATCTGATCCAGGAAGGGAACATCGGCCTGATTCAGGCGGTGCAAAAGTACGATCCTTATCGGGGCGTCAAGCTGTCATCGTACGCGGCGTGGTGGATCCGCGCGTACATCCTGAAATTCATCCTGGCCAACTGGCGCATCGTGAAGATCGGGACCACCCAGGCCCAGCGCAAGCTGTTCTTCAACCTGCGCAAAGAGCGCGAGAAGCTGGAAAAAGCCGGCCTGGAGGTCGAAGCGCGGCACCTGGCGGCGGCGCTGGACGTCAGCGAACAGGACGTGGTCGAGATGGAGCGGCGGCTGGGTTCGTCGGAGACGTCGCTGGATTCGCCGGTGCGGGGCGACGAGGGCTCGGGCCGGTCGCAGGGGGATCTGGTGCCGGCGGCGGCCAGCCTGCGCCCCGACGTGCAGGCCGAGGTGATCGAGTTTCAAGAGCTGTTGCGCGAAAAGCTGGAGCGGTTCGCCGAACGCCTGCGTGATCGGGAGCTCGACATCTTTCGCGAGCGGCTGCTCAGTGACACCCCGGCCACGCTGCAGGAGATCGGCGAAAAATACGGGGTCAGCCGCGAACGGGCGCGGCAGATCGAGGAGCGCATGAAGAAGAAGCTGCGAAACTTCTTGCAGGCTGAACTCGGCGACGCGGTCGACGTCAGCAGCCTCGAGTGAACGCGCCCGGCACCGGCACCCTGTTCGTGGTGGCCACGCCGCTCGGCAACCGGCAGGATCTGTCGCCGCGGGCGGCCGATTTGCTGCGCACGGCCCCGGTGATCGCCGCCGAGGACACGCGCACGGCGCGACGCCTGCTGGCCGAGCTGGGCGTGACGCTGGGCGAGCGGCGCTTGCTCTCTTGTTTCGACGCCAACGAAGCCGGGCGGGCGACGGAGCTGGCGGCGACGCTGCGAGAGGGGATCGATGTGGTGCTGGTGTCGGAAGCGGGAACGCCGCTTTTGTCCGACCCCGGATATCGGGTGGTGGCAGCGGCGATCGCCGCCGGGGCCCCGGTGGTGCCGGTGCCGGGTCCGTCGGCGGTGCTGGCCGCGCTGGTGGGCGCCGGGCTTCCCACGGACCAATTCGTGTTTCTCGGTTTTCCTCCGCGCAAAAGCGGGGCGCGCCGGCGGCTGTTTGAAGGCCTGCGACCGCTGCCGTTCACCCTGGTCTTCTACGAATCACCGATGCGCACCGGCGACACGCTGGATGCTCTCGCCGCGGTGCTGGGCGGCGGACGCCGGGCCTGCGTGGCCCGCGAGCTGACCAAGGAACACGAAGAGTTCGTGCGCGGCACGCTGGCGTCGCTGGCCGCGCAATACAAAGACCAGCGCCCTCTCGGCGAGATCACGCTGGTGGTGTCGGGCGCCGATGCCACCGCCGAAGTTGGCGCGGGCGAGGACGATCTGGCGGCGCGCGCCGACGCGTTGCTGGCGGCCGGAAAATCCGCGCGCGACGTGGCCGATTATCTGGCGGCGGTGACCGGCCGGTCCCGGCGCGAGATCTATCAGTTGGTGCTCAAGCGCCAATCCGACGCCGACGACGGCGATGGCGACTAGTACTTCGCCGCAGGGAACCTGACAGGGTGGCAGGACGCGCAACAGGAAAGAAGGTCGGTCGCTCGGTCCCCTCCGAGAAAGGTCGGATCGCAGCCCGAGGCCCCGCTAATGTCTGCCGTAGTCGCGACGCAGAAGGGCCTCGGGTGAGGACCCAATGGCGCGGCGGCAACCATGAAATCGGAAGGGCACCGCCCGATCCGCGCCGCGCGGCACCAACTTGCAGCCAGGACGATCGCCAAATATCGCGACCTCTGCAAGGCCGCGAGCAGTGTTCCAAGATGACGTTGGCCATCCCTCCGCGGCCTCGCGAGGCGCTAGAAAAGAACGACGCCCTCCAGAAACAGCGACCAGATCTCCGTGCCCTCGATCCGGAAGCGCCGCCCAGGAAGATCGATCACTTCGCGGTACGTCGGGTTGGCTTCGGTGGTGTCAGTCAGATTGACGACGCCGTTGCTGTTACGATCGACGCCGGCGTTGGCGTACGTCAGATAGTGCGGCTCCTCGACGGTGAGGCCAAAGAGACCGCGGAAGCGTACGTGCTTGCCCACCTGGATATTCAGGCCGACATTTCCGCCGAAGCTCGCGTAGGCCTGCACGTCGGTGACCCCTGGGTAGGGATCGGGTTTGCCGTCGCCGTTCAGATCCAGGTCCAACCCGGCCCGACACTTGGTGGCGTCGGTGGCGCACTTTGGCGACCCGGACAGCGGCTCCCACAGTTCACTTTGGGCGCGGCCGAAAAAATGTTCTTCGGCGTGGCCCTGGAATTCGATGGTCACGCGCTGAGCGGATTGCGGCGCCTCCCAGGCGATCTGCTCGAAGCCGATCACCATCGCGGCGCGCGACTGCGGCTGCCCGTCGCTTTGGTTGCCGCCGTAGTCTTGAAACGGTCCGCCGCTGGTGCGCAACGGCAGCATGTACGAGGCGCCGAAATACGGATCGAAATAGCGAAACCGCTTCGAGATGTAGGTCGACCACAGCAACTGGTGATAGCCCAGGCCCACCCCGGTGCTGGCGCCCGGGTTCAGCGGATCGAATTTCATGTCGCCGCCGACGTCGAACTTGGCGTCGAAGGACACCGTCCAGGTGGGCTTGGTGTCGTCGCGCTTTTCGTTCATCGCCGCCCAGGTCAGGCCGAAGCCCAGCGATTCGAGACCGCTGCGATCAGGGCCGCGAAAGACGGCCGTCGACGGATCGGCAAACGCGCGGTTGTGGGTGGCGTCCAGGCCGTAGGTCTTTTGCCCGTAGCCGGGCAGGATCCCGTCGCGCAGGATCGTCGAGTTGTTGCTGTTCACACAGGTGGGCGTCGCGCCCTGGCCGGGCAAGGTGCACCCGCCGGCGCTTTGATCGAAGTTCAGGCCGCGGGCATCACGCAGCACCACCGGCGCGTCGATGTGCAAACCGACGTCCCGGAACACGCCCATCTCCACGCGCAGGTTCATGACGTCGCGGGCCTGCTTGTACTGGAGATCCTTGATGAGCTCGATCTGCGAGGCGGCCTTGGTCTCGGACTCGCGCTTGATGTACGCGCTCTTCACTTCGTGCAGCCACGACACCGAGGCGTTGATGTCGAAGTGCCGCCTGTCGTCGAACCCCGAAGCCACCTGGGTGACATCTGCCGCGCGCGCGCCGCCGGCTCCGACGAGGGTCAGCAGGGCAGGCAGAGCCAAGCGTCCAAAGCGAGACCAACTCATAGGAGAGAAGTACCGCGACGATATCACATCGGCGGCAACCCGCGGGGCTAGTCGCCCCGGGCGGTGTCGCGCAGACCGAACTCTTTCATCTTCGTCTGCAGGCTCTTGCGCGAGATCTTCAGCTTGCGGGCGGCCTGGGTGACGTTGCCGCCGGTCTCGTCGAGGGCGCGCTGGATGAGGCCCCGTTCCACGCGCTCGGTTTCGGCGCGGACCGCTTCTTTCAACGACCCACCGGCGGGCGGAATCGTCGGCGCTGGGAACGAGCCCGAGGCGGCCGTGGCCGGCTCCCCGGTGGCACCAACCGGCGTCAGGGCGGTCGCGGCGTGCGCCGGCGGCACGAACTCGGGAGGCAGATCGCTCAAGCCAATCTCGGGGCCTTCGCAGAACAGCATGGTCCGTTCCATGACGTTCTCCAGCTCGCGGATGTTGCCGGGCCAGTTGGAGGCGATCAGGCGATCGACAGCGGCGGGCTGAATGCTGGCGATGTTCTTCTTCAGGCGGTCGTTGAACTTGGCGATGAAGTGGCTGGCCAAAAGCGGCACGTCTTCGCGCCGCTCGCGCAGCGGGGGAATGTGAATGGGCACCACGTTCAGGCGGTAAAACAGATCCTCGCGGAAATCGCCGGTGGCGATCTCCTGCATCAGATCGCGGTTGGTGGCGGTGATCAGGCGGACGTCGACCTTGATGGTCTTGATGCCGCCCACGCGCTCGAACTCCGACTCTTGCAGCACGCGCAAAAGCTTCACCTGCATCTCGACCGGGATCTCGCCGATCTCGTCGAGGAAAAGCGACCCGCCGTGGGCCAGCTCGAAGCGGCCCGGCTTGGCGCCGACGGCGCCGGTGAAGGCGCCCTTGTCGTAACCGAACAGCTCGGACTCCATCAGCGTCTTGGGGATGGCGGCGCAATTGATCTTGATGAAGGGGCCGTTGTGGCGCGACGAATTGTCGTGCAGGGCGCGGGCGATCAGTTCCTTGCCGGTGCCCGATTCGCCGGTGATCAGCACCGTGGACGGCGTGTTCGCCACCTTCTCGACCACGGCATAGATCTGCTTGATGGCGTGCGACTGGCCGACCAGGCGAAACCGGCCACGGACGGAAGGTGCCTCCGGGGTGGCGTCGCGGCGGGCCAGGGCGTAGGTGTTCATCGCCTTGGCGACGATCTGGCGGATTTGCTCCTGTTCGAAGGGCTTTTCCAGATAGTCGAACGCTCCCAGCTTCACGGCCTCGACGGCGTTTTCCACCGAGCCGTGCGCGGTGATCATCACGACCGGCACGTCGGGATAGTCGGCGGACAGCTTGCGCAAAAGGCCCATCCCGTCCAGACCAGGCATCTTCAGATCGGTGATCACCGTGTGGACGTCGCGGGTCATTCCCGACAACGCCTCGGTGCCGTTGGCGGCGGTGATGACGTCGTAGCCCTCGCGGCGCAGGATCGCTTCCAGCACGCGGCGCATGTTCAATTCGTCGTCGGCGATCAGGACGCGGCGTGGTTCTGGTTCGGCGTGGGACAGAGCGGGCACAGTCTACCCCTTTCGCGAACCGATGGTGGCCGCGGCGCCGCGCGCGGCGGCTGGAACAGGCGGCGGCAGCGACGGAGAGGCGGGTGGCGGCGGCACGGGCACCCGTCCCGGCGTCGGCGGCACGGGCGGCGGGCCTTTCTTCGTGGTGTCGCCGCGGCTGTCGCTGCGCTCGTGCGCGGCGTAGGCGGCGTAGGCGTCGGATTCGACCGGCAAAAGCACGGTGAACGTCGCGCCCTCGCCGGGCTGCGACCGCACCTCGATGGTGCCGCCGTGGTTTTCAATGATGCGCTGGCTGATCGGCAAACCCAGGCCGGTGCCTTTTTCCTTGGTGGTGAAGAACGGAATGAAGAGGTTGCGCAGATCGCCGGGCGGGATGCCCACGCCGGTGTCGCGAAAGCGCACCTCGAGAAACGCTGCCGCAGCGCCGCGGCGGGTGGCCCGGCGCAGGCTGGTCGACAGCAGCAGTTGCCCACCTTGCGGCATCGCCTGCAGCGCATTCAGCGACAGGTTCAAGAACACCTGCAACAGCTGTTCGGCGTCGGCGCGCACGGGCGGCAGACCCTCCGCCAGGCGGCTGTTGATCTCGACGGCGCTGTTCTGTTCCTTGGCGATCAATTGCAATGTCTTCTTCAGGACCTCGTTCACTTCGAGAGGCCGCTGCTCGCCGCGGTACGGACGGGCGTAGTCCAAGAACTGCGAGACGATCTTGTTCAGGCGGTTCACTTCCTCGACGATGATGTCCAGGAACTCTTTCGTGCTGTCGCCGGTCTGTTTGGCCGCCGCCGGCTGCAGGAACTGCGCGGCGCCCTTGATCGATCCCAGCGGGTTGCGGATCTCGTGCGCCAGACCGGCGGCCATCTGGCCCAGCGCCGCCAGGCGATCGCGTTCTTTCATCCGTTCGTACACCTGCGAGTTCTGCAAGGTCACGCCGATGGTGGTGGCCACGCCGCGGAAGATCTCGATCTCGTCCGACGAATACGCCTCGCGCAGACGTTCATCGCGCAGGACCAGCGCGCCCAGCAGCTGATCCTCGCCGGAGAATCCCAGCGCCACCGAGCCGTTCATTTGTTCCAGCGTGCGCAGCATCAGCTGCAGGCTCTCGCGCTCCTCGGCGGGCATGGTGCGGCGGGCGGCGATCTCGCGCTCCAATCCCTCCAGCGAGATGACGCCGCTGCGGCGCAGGCGTTCGAAGAAAGATCGGTGGGTGATGGCGTCGAAGCGGCCCTCCGGCCGCGGGCCGACGTGGCCGGCCAGCTCGTAACCCGAGCCGTCGGGATCGACCAGATAGATCGACGCGTGGGTGATGCGCCGCGAATCCTCCAGCGCCGACAGCACGCGCGGCACCAGCACGCGCATGTCGATGACGTTGGCCAGATCGGCGCGCAGGGTTTCGATGCGCCGGGTGAGCTCGTACTTCTCCTGGAACATCCAGCGATTGATCGCCCCTTCGACCCGGCCGCGCAGCGGTTCCACCAGGATGACGATCGCCGTCGACGCCAGCAGCGTGTTGAAGAAGAACAGCCCCTGCTCGTCAGCGCCGACCCAGTACACCAGCACGCCGTAGATCAGCGTCAGGATGAAGACCAGCGTCCCCAGCACCACCATCCGACCGAGCAGCTCGTTCAGATCCAGCAGCCGGTAACGGACCAGGTTCTGCGACAGGAAGTAGAGATAGATGATGATGAAGACATTGCCGAAGCTGGGCCCGTGCGGGATCGCCTCCAGCACCGCCGACGTCACCGTGGCGACGCCGCCGACGACCAGATACAAAAGCCGGGTCTTCTCCACCCGTGAGGGCGTGGTTCGATAACGCTGGTAAAGATAAAAGACCGACAGGTAAAGACCGGCATAGACGTAGACCAGAAACACCACGCCGAACCAGGTGGTGGTGTGCAGCGGTTCGATGAAACGGGAAAAACCGAGCACGGTGTAGAAAATCCCGGCCCCCACCACCGTCGACCGGCTGAGCGGTGGCGGTCCCGCTTCGTCGCCCAGGAAGGCCTGGAAGAAACGCTGCGCCGTGGCCGGCAGCGACACCGCCACCACCAGCGACGCCCAGTAGAAAAGCCCGGCGTCAAAACGCTTGGCGACGAACGATAAAAGACTGTAAAGCGCTATGTTGAAAGAAAGGGTGGCGAACAGGACGTGGGCGCGGCGCCGCGGCTCGCGCAGCAAAACCGAGCCGCCGATGGCGAACGAGACGATGGCGGCCACCAGCGCCGATACGGGTTGAATGCTCAAGGCGGCGGGATCTTAACCCCAAAATGCCGGCGACGCGGCACGCGCATTTTTGCCGAGCGTGGCGCAGTCTGCTACATTTCGAAGGTCTCCACCGCAACGCCGAACTTGATCGGTTTCCCGACGCCCACCGGATCGCTCATGACCAATAGCGCTGTCCTGGTTCTAAACCGCCACTACCAGCCTATCCATGTCACCAGCGCCAAGCGCGCCTTCTCGCTGCTGTACGCTGGCGTGGCGCGGGTCATCGATCCCGAATTCAAGACCTTCGACTTCGAAAGCTGGGCCCAGCTGTCCGCCGAGGTCGCCGGCGACGATGTCATCCAGACCGTCAGCCGCGCCATTCGCGTGCCGCGGGTGATCGTGCTGCAGCTTTATGATCGCATCCCGAAGACCAAGGTCCGCTTCTCGCGTCACAACATCTACATGCGCGACGGCAACACCTGCCAGTACTGCGGGCAAGAGCTGCCGCGTTCCGATCTGAACCTGGACCACGTGGTGCCGCGCGCCCAGGGCGGTCGCACCACCTGGGAGAACGTCGTCTGCTGCTGCATCGACTGCAACCTGACCAAGGCCGCCCGCACGCCCGATCAGGCCGGGATGAAGCTGCTGAAGACGCCCCTGCGCCCGCGCTGGACCCCGACCTTCCGCACCAACGGCGGCAAGATCCGCTACCGCGAGTGGCTCCCCTTCCTGGGCGTGGCCGACGCGTCGTACTGGAACGTCGAACTCAAAGACGACTAGGCCGCGCGCGGCAGTCTACTCGTCGGTCAGTTGAACGAGGCCGAGAAGAGCACGTTGAAGGCGGCGACGGTCCAGCTGGCGTTGGAGACCGGCGCGTCGGCGCCAACGCCACTCAAGATCTTGCTGTCCTTTATCGATCCGAGCACCACCTGGCCTGCTAAACCCAAACCCCAATTGTCGGATACCCACCACTCTTTTCCGAACGTCGCCTTCACTGTCACTCCCAGTCGCTGTCGCCGCTACCGCGTTCGATGCCGATAAGGCCGGTCTCCAAATGAAGGCGCGATAAAGCCAGTGCTCCAGAGAGGTAATAGTTGCGATCGCCCACGTAGTAAGTGATCCCGGGCCCGAACCCGACCAGCGTGACGTTGTCGCTGTTGCTGCTGCTGGTGCTGTTGCCGCTGACCTTGAACGTCGATGAGCTCAAGGAATTCACTTCGTAGATGGTGCCGAAGACGATCAGGTGCGGCGTCAGTCCGCCGCCCATCGAACCTTCGAGAGAAACGGCCGAACCGCTGAGCGTGCCCTTCGTGCCGTTGTTGTCGGTGGTGAAACTGAAGCCGCCGAATCCGCCGGACATGTTCAGAAAAAAACCGTCATGGGAGTGCCAGCCCGGTGGCCGGGGCGGCGGAGGGTTGGCGTACGCGTTCGGGTAGCCATACGGCGGGTAGCCAGGATAAGCGTAGCCGGGCGGCGGATATCCATAGGGCGGGTAACCCGGATACGCATAGCCGGGCGGCGGATACCCCGGGGCGGGCGGATACCCCGGGGCGGGCGGATACCCCGCCGGGGGCGCGGCGGGTGCCGCACCTCGCAGCTGGATGTGCGCCTGAATCCGGTCGACCATCGCATCGCTCTCCTGTCGCGAGAGTGGACCTGGATATAGGTACTCCATGACCACGGGATCCTGGCTCATCTCGGCGAAGGCCTCGCGATCGGCCGCAGTCCACTCACGGAGGAGCAAACGATCTGTGTGAAGGACGGTTGCCACTGTTCGTTAGTCTGTTAACCGTAACCGAGTTCAACGGCGGCGCGGAGCACCGTCCGTCTCAGGGCGCGAGTTGGACGGCCACATCAAGACCGCACCGACAAAGCTGGATCCAAGTTCCATCGGTCAGGCTGGGCAGCGACTTCAGTCATGGAAGAAGAGCAATCGGTAAGGCCAAGTAGACAGGAACGGCAATCGCAGCGCCAATCCTGTTGATGGCCAAGGCGATCCGACTACGATCCAACGCGGCGGCGAGCGGCCCGAGGAAGAAGGCCCAAGTCGCAAAAATTATGCCTGCGACGAGGAATGTGGTCCATGTTCCCCTCGCACCGAAACGGTCCCAAACACCTGATAGCGCGAGAAGTTGCACAGCGCCAGCCGTACCGCCGACGTGGACGGTCCTCCAACGAGCGAAAGCATCGGCGCATTCGCGATGCCTGTACTGCACCAACCCGAGCAGCGCAGCGATGGCCAATAGGATCGTTCCCGAGACCAAGAAAGCATTCGCCGATTCCATCCCAGCAGACTGTCATGGCCCCGACCGTCGTCGAATAATGAAACAGTCACAATTCTGTCGGTAGCGGACCGGGAGCCTGGAGGGGGCATGTCTGTCCAACGCTCCGGTTCAGCGGCGGGCCGCGCAGCGGGCCGTTGTTAGACGGCAGTAGGGCCTAGCCAGTGACCATATCTCGGCGGCAATGACGTTCCTGAGAGTCGCGAAATTAGGTAGGAACATAGGTCAACCGGATCACCGCCTCGTCAATCTTGTCACTAGTGCACCGCCGTCGAGATGCGATCAAGCATCCGGCGGTGGGAGCGGATGATAGCCGTTGCTGGCTTGGTCCATTCGAACGGGGTTGGGTTGGAGTTCCAGGAGCGCATGTATGCGTGAAGGTGATCGCGCAAGGCGC